>CALEOQ010000504.1 GCA_937910255.1 uncultured Caulobacteraceae bacterium
GGTCGGGTCTGGTTTTTTTTTGAAGGGGCGGGCGACCACCGAGATCTACACTCTTTCCCGACCGGACGCCCGTCCGATCTCAGCGCGACAGGTCATAGGCTTCGAGGCTGGCGGTCTCGGCCCGCCGCGCGCAGAGCTCGTAGCCGAAGGTGGGGCTGTAGGAGATGGTCGTACCGTTCTTGCCCATAAGGTCGAGCCAGAGCAGCGGACGGCGGACAAAGGCGCCGGTGGGAAAGCGCGTGCTGCCGGACGAGAACTGGAGATAGCAGGGGCTGTCTGGCCCGATCTCCGGCAACGCTTGTCCGGTGGACTGTGGCAGGTCGACCAGGGCGCCGGCGAACTGCATCGGGCGAACCGCGGCGGTTTCGGACGCAACGGGCGCACCCCAAATCACCACCCGATCAGTGAATCACAGGTCGAAAAGCGGAGATACAACAAACCGATCGGCCCGCGCAATTCGCAAGCTTTTGCGCACCCAATCCCCAAAACTTGCGAAAACGAATATCTGAAATCGCCGGGATTGACCGTCAAATCAAGGCGTTGATATTTTTCACGAGCGACTTCGGACTTATTTTAAGCACCGACCAGTGGCTGGTCGCGCGACCCGAGGGAGGGGCATTGCCTCAGGCGTGAACGGCGTTATGGTAATGGCCATTACCGTCAGCATAGAGGCAATAATGCCTAGCGACTGAGGGGGGAAACATGAAAAATTGCAAGAATCTACGATTCGCCTTCGCGAGCGGCGCATCCGCGCTCGCTCTGGCTGCGGCCTCGCCTGGTTGGGCGCAAGACACCGGCTTCACCATTGAAGAGCTGGTGGTGACGGCTGAAAGGCGCGATCAGCGCCTTCAGGATGTGCCCGTGGCCGTGACGGCCTATACAAGTGAGCGGCGCGACGTGCTTGGGGTAGCCAACGTCGAGGATTTGGCGCGTGTATCGCCGAGCGTCACTTATACCAACAACGACCGCCTCTCGATCCGAGGCTTTGGTCGCCTGACCAATGCTATCGGAACCGATCCTTCCGTAGCGCTGTACTCCGACGGAATATTCTCAAACTCCATGGCTGATGCAGCCACGCCGTCACTGTTTATCGAACGCACGGAGATTCTGCGTGGACCGCAAGGCACGCTGTACGGACGTAATTCCATCGGCGGGGCGCTGAACATCATCGCCAAGCGTCCAACGGAGGATTTCAACGGTGAGGTCCGTGCCGTTCTTGGGAACTACGGCACCTGGCGAACCGACGCCTTGGTTCGTGGACCGATCACGGATGGCCTACGCTTCCTTCTCGGGGGCTCTCTGGAGCGCCGAGAGGAAGGCTTCTTCGAGAACCTCGGGCCTGCCGGCGATTCCAGCGCTGTTAAACGGTACATAGTCGAGGCCCAGCTGGAAGCCGATCTTGGCGAGAACATCACGGCCCGCCTGCGCTATACGAAATTCGACTGGGATGACAGCTTCGGCGTTGGCAACGTCCACGAGTCGATCACGAGCCGCTACGACACCACGTCTCCGACCGGTCTCGGCAATGCTGGCCTCTACTACAATCCGACCTTCGGCTTCGCAGGAACTAATCCGGCGATGACCGACCCCTACAAGATCAGCACCAACCAGACGAGTGAAGGTAAGCTCAGTAATCATGAGCGATTGCACTTAGACCTTACCTGGGATCTTGGCGGCATGACCCTCAAGTATCTGGCCGGCTACCAATCCTATCTCTACGACACGGCTGGGGACGAGGATCGTTCATCGCGCACCGGCCTATTCAGCGTGCCGACCGCGACGCCTTTCGGCGCCTACACCGCTACGGGCGTGTCGCCAGACCAGAGGTTCTTCTACCGCGAGGACCAAAAATGGTACTCCAACGAGATCAACCTGTCATCGAACACGGGCGGGCCACTGCGCTGGATCGCCGGTCTGTACCAGTATCATCAAACCTACGCGCAACCCCAGGGCCAGCGGGTCCTTAACGATCCGGCCGTTCAGAACCCGATCAATCTGGCGACCAGTGGCCCGGCGGCACCGAACCCGATGGGGAACTATCTCTTCGTAGACGGTACGCTTGAGGTGGATTCTTACGCGGCCTTTCTTCAGGTCGACTATGATATCACCGATACCATCACGTTTACGGGTGGCATCCGGTACACGGTCGATGAGAAGTCGGGTACAGACTCGGCTCGCTACGTGTCGCGCACCAACACCACGACAACAATCTTGGCCGCCGCGGGGATACCAGCCGCCGTCGGACAAGGGATCGCGGTGGATTTGACAACCTTTGCCATATGCGGCGGCCCAACCATCGCGTCCTGCCTGGCCAACCCGTTGTACGCCAATGTACGTGAGCTCTCAGGCGGTGGTCTGACGCGTGACCTGTCGGGCGACTACGACGCCTGGACCGGGACCTTGGGTCTGCAATGGCAGCCGGACAGCGACACCAACGCCTACGCCCGTTACAGCCGCGGCTATAAGTCGGGTGGTTGGCAGGCCTCGAGCGGCCTCGCTCCGATCCCCTATGCTGATCCCGAATATGTTGACAACTTCGAGCTCGGGCTGAAGAAAAATGTGGGGCGGCGCTTCCAACTGAATTCTGCGCTGTTCTACGCGGACTATCAGGGTTTTCAGGCGCCGCTGACCGTGGTTCTTGACCCCGCGGCGGGCTTAACGGGCAGTCAGTTCGTGAATCTGGACGCTGTGAGTTGGGGCCTTGAGATGGAGGCCCAGTGGGCTCCGATCGATCATCTTCAGATTTTCGCGAGCTATTCGTACCTCAATACCGAGATTAAGAGCGGCTGCTGCTTCGTCGATACAGCCGACCCGAAGGCTCTGCAGGCGGGCGCGCGACCTACGGGCGTCGTGTTGCCGGACGGAAGCAGGCTCCAGACCCTCGTTGGGAACAGGCTTCCCATAACTCCGGAGAACAAACTCAACCTAGGACTGAATTATACAGTCGAGTTGGCTGAGGGCGATCTCGTACTTGGGGCCACCTACACCTTCACCGACGAGCAACAGGCCGTCGTTTTTGCTCAGCCGGGCTTCCGCTCGCCATCGAACGAAGTCGTCGACTTCCGGGCGCTTTGGAAGGACGCCGACGATCGCTACACGGTGATCGGCTACGTCAAGAACGCCTTTGATGAGTTGGCCTATCAGGACTTCCGAACCGGAGCCCCCTCGGCCAGCGGAATCCAGCGTACCACATTGAAGCCGAACTTTCCTCGGACCTATGGGATAGAATTCCAGTACCGGTTCTAAGCCAACAGTGGGCCGTTTCCGAGCGATAGCAGGGAGACGGTCCACCCCTTCCGTTGGTGGCAAGTTGCCTGGTCAGGTGACCTGCCCCCTCCGGTCCCTCGATCGTTGTGGGAGCCCAGGGGTTTGATAGTTGATCTGCAGCGCTGGCGGTGGCGGCCGGGCGCCATAACCTTTGAGGTTGCGCAGCCGACCGGCCGCGGGGTTCAGCCGCACTGCTTCCGGCATTGGGCCGCTATGCGCTGAGTGGGGCCGCAGATTTGTTGTAATCGCGCCGCCAGCGCTCGATTACGGCCCGGGCGTTCGCTGGGTGCGCGAAGACCTTCTCGTTCAGGCCCTCGTCGTGCAGCTTGCCGTTGAAGCTCTCCACGAAGCCATTCTGCTGTGGTTTGCTCGGCGCGATGTAGTGCCAGCCGGTCCCGGTGCGGTTGGTCCATTCCAACATCGCACGGCTTGTCATTTCCGTGCCGTTGTTGCTGACGATGGTGGGTGGCATTCCATGCCGGGCGATCAGGCAGCGTGCCATGCGATGGCCGCCGATCGAGGTGTCCACGATCAGCGCCAGGGCCTCGCGGGTGAAGTTGTCGACGGCGCACACCAGCTCTTCGACGGGCGTAAGATACGCATCCTGGCGATAATAGACACCTTCAGTCGGTGTTCGCCGGCGCTGGATCCCCGCTTTGCCTACAAGGCCTGCGACGTCGTCCAGACGCTCGAACTGGCCGGCAAAGCGGTCGGCTATCCACGGGTCATCCGCGTCGACAATGGCCCCGAATTTGTCTCCCGCGACCTTGATCTCTGGGCCTACCAGCGGGGCGTCATCCTGGACTTCAGCCGCCCTGGCAAGCCGACGGACAACGCCTTTGCGGAGTCCTTCAACGGCAAGGTCCGGGCCGAATGCTTGAACACCGCCTGGTTCATGTCCCTCGACGACGCCTGATCAAAATGCGAGGCTTGGCGTAGGGACTACAACGAACATCGTCCCCACAGCGCGATCGGCGACAAGTGCCCGACCGTGCTCATGAATGGCGCCGGGACACATGGCCCACCCGACGCCTGACCGGCGAGAAATCCCGGCCCGACCTGGTCCAAGGTTTGGGGGGCAGGTCCGGCGCAAGACCAACCCCCGGCCATCCCTCGCTGCTCTCCCGCGAGCCTAACAACCCGTTCCGACGTTAATCGCCTTGAATTCGCCGCCATCAGGCGCCCAACTCTTCAGTCGGAGAATATTCCCCAGGAGTTTCGAATGATCGGCAGCATCTCGGTCAAGTTGGGGCGGAAAGTATATTCCGCCACCCTTGAATACGACAGCCTTATCGGCCGCGGGTTGAGGGGTGTCCGGCACCGGCTTGAGACCCAGCTCGGCTCTCCTTTGGGAGATGTTCCGGCTTTTGCAATCGCCCAGACGATCGAGGACGTGACCGTTGAGGTCGATGCCCCTGGGTATGCCATAGGCGACATGGTCCTGGAGGCCACTCCCACGCGTTTGCGTCTGCGAGCGGCCGGCCGTCTAGGGCGGTCCGGGAACATTGGGCGTCCGTTCGACCTGAGCGTCGATCTCCCGGAGCCGGTCGATCCCGACGAGGTGACGGCGACCCTCGAAGACGGCGTTCTGACCGTGAGAATGATCAAGGCCGCGTGGGTGCGCGGGGAAGCAAGACGTGTTCCCGTGCGCGAAACCTCAATCCCGCCGGAACAGGCGACTCACGAAGGCGGCCAGGCCCACGCCTGACAGGATGACGATGGCGATCCGAGCGACCGCGGCGGCCTGATCGTCCTTCGCGACGATGACGACGGCGGCAGCGACGATAAGGGCCGCGACCACGATCCCGAGCGACAGGGTATCGGCGGCCCGTCTGACCGCTCGCGGCAACTCGGCCAGGTCTGAACTTGAGACCTGGATGACAATGCCCTCACGGCTGATGCGCCCGATACCGCGCCGGATCGCTTCTGGCCCGATGGCGAGGATCTGATCTAGTTCCTTGAACGTCCGGAAGGCGCGGGTGGCGAGCGCTTTCGGCGCAAACCGAGATGCGAAAGCCCGGAGAACCACTGGCGCGATAGCGGCGACGACATCGAGGTCGGGATCGAGCGTCCTCGCCAAGCCTTCGGCGATGCCCAGAGCGCGCATGAGCAGCAGCAGGTCCGGCGGCAACGTCAGTGCGTTTTCTCGGGCGATGGAGATGAATTCGGTGATCGCCTCCGCAAGCCGGATCGGTCGCCCGGAATCCGCGGCGTAACGCAGGAAGAATCGCTCGACACCTTGTTCAAGGCCGGGCGGCGGGGGTCCCGAGCGGCCAGCCCATTCCATCAGCACATCAGAGACCGCCGCTACGTCGGCATCCACGAGGGAGCCGAGGACCACGAGGACCTGCTCTCGCCTTTTCGCCGAGAGCCGCCCGACGGAGCCGAAGTCCAACAGCGCCAGACGACCATCCGGAGTCACCAGAATATTTCCTGGATGAGGGTCCGCGTGGAACACCCCGTCCAGCAGGATCATCCCCAGCAGCCCCCTCGCCGCATCGGGCGCCAAGGCGCGCGCCATGGCAGGCTCTTCGTTGCGGAACGCGGCGTTAGGACTGCGGCCACGGACGCGTGCGCTGACCATGGTCCTTTCTGTGGTAAATCGCTCATGAACGAGCGGAACATGGAAGACGGTTGCGCGTCTGCGGACCTCCGCTTGATTGCGAGCCTCGATCCGAAAATCGATCTCCTCGAGAAGGGCTTCGCTGAGCTCCGTCACGACACGCACAGGCTGATGTCGACGCAGTGCCGGGGCGCGACGCTCGATGACGCGGGCAGCGGCCAACAGTAGCCGCAAATCAGCGCGCATGACCGCCTCAATCCCCGGCCTGCGAACCTTGAGAACGACATCTTCACCGGTCATGAGCCGCGCGGCGTAGACCTGGGCAATGGACGCAGCCGCAATTGGCGTCGTCGAAAATTCGGCGAAGAGCTCTTCCGGCGGCGCGCCCAGATCGATCGTCAGCTGTTCGCGCAAATGGTCGAAGGGCACTGGAGCCACGTCGTCGTGAAGCCGGCCGAGCCGCTCGGTCAGCTCTGGCGGAAGCAGATCGGATCGTGTCGCCATGATCTGGCCTAGCTTCACGAATGTAGGACCTAGGGCCTCAAGTGCCGCAACGAAGGCCTCATATGCCGAGCCCTCGTTCGCCTCGTCGGAAGCCGCGCCCCGGAGCAGACCCAGCCGCACCAAGACCGGCCGCGCGGCTGTAGGGGCTAAGGTGTGGATCACCTTAGCGAGACGACGATAGTCGTTGGGCGAAAGGGTCAAGGGTGACATAGAGCCTCGATGCTTGGTCGGCCCTGGGGGCGCAAGACCCTGGGCTCGAACCGGTGGGCCCCTCACGGGTTATCTCTGGCGGCCCATGTGGAGGATCAGTTTTTGACTAGCTACATGATCGGCGGGCTGAGCGCTCTCATGATTGTGGCGGGCGTTGCGGGCCTGACTTTCGCCATCAGACGCCTTCGAGATTAGAAGGCAGAGGATTATGCATTTGAGTTCACTCACGATGATGGTGATCAAGCGAACGGTGAGGTGATCCTCCCCCGTTTTGGTGGACTGATCTTCCGCCGAAGTAGTGGACGGGGTTAGGCGGCTCTGCGCTCGGCGGCGGCTGGGGCTGATGTAGCCCAGGGCTGAGTGCAGGCGTCGGGGATTGTTAGAAGCCCTCGATGTAGTGGAACAGATCCCGGCGGGCTGGTCGCGCGTGGCATAGACCCGATGATGGACCCGTTCGGTCTTGAGGGTGGGGAAGAAGCTCTCCATTGGGGCGTTGTCCCAGCAGTCGCCCTTACGGCTCATCGACGGCGTAATCCCTTGTCGTGACCTGCTCCCGGAAAACTGGTCCAGTTTTCCGGGAGCAGGTCACACGCGCAGGCCACCTTGAATATCAGCAATCAGCCTACGTTTTCAGCATTGACGGTGTTTTGAAATGAACCCCCGTATGCGCAACTCGGTGCAAGGGATTACGTTTTCCGTCCGATTGGAGACGATACATCTCGAAAGATCCATTCTAGGAACAACGCCTAATTATTATACGAATCTCAGAAGCATAACTTTTTGCTGGCTGGCGTGACGGTATTTTCGCATGAGAATATTTTTTGTCCCGCAGAATCAAAGGGGTTGTGCATACCCGAACAATCGAGTGGGAATAGGGCCGCCCGCCGTCTAGTCCCGTCCCGCGACCGCAGCGCCGCCGAACACCAGGTTCTGCCGGGCTTCCGGGGTGAACAGGCCATAGATCATCGCGGCGTCCGGCGCGCTGGCGGCGTCCAGAGCCGCGATCTGTTCGGTCGGGAGGCGGAGATCGGTGGCGGAGATGTTCTCCGTCACCTGTGAGGGTCGGCTGACTCCCATCAGAGCGGTGTCCACGCCGGGCCTCGAGAGCACCCAGGCCAGGGCCACGCGGGCAGGGGCCTCCCCCAGCTCATGGGCGACCGCCTTCAGGGCCTCGACGATCCCCCAGTTGCGCGCGGTGAACAGGGCGTCGCCGAATGGGTTGGCCCCGTCGAGACGCTTGTCGGTTTCCGCGCGGCCTTCGCTGTCGCCCGGCTTGTCGGGCAACCCGCCGGCGCGGGGGCCGGCCGACTCGACAGCCGCGCGATCGTATTTGCCGGTCAGCAAGCCATAGGCCAGCGGGCTCCATGGCATCATCCCGAGCCCCATGTGGCGGGCGAGAGGAAGGTGCTCGGCCTCGACCTCGCGGCTCACCAGCGAATAGAAATACTGCAGGGCGAGGGGGCGGGGCAGGCCGCGGACCGCCGCCAGGGTGACGAGCTTGGCGACGTACCAGGCCGGGGTGTTGGACAGTCCCCAGTAGCGAATCTTGCCCGCCCTCACGAGCCCCGAC
>CALEOQ010000505.1 GCA_937910255.1 uncultured Caulobacteraceae bacterium
GTGGAGGAGTATGGGCGGTGTGTGCTGGTGGACGGTAGTGGACTGGTCGTGTAACGTGTGTGCGTCTTTTTTTTTTTTAATGATACGGCGACCACCGAGATCTACACTCTTTCCCTACACGCCGCTCTTCCGATCTACAAAGTTGTACTGGCCGCCGACCCCGCTCACCACCCGGCCGTCCTCCAGGGCGTCGGAGGCGACGGCGCCGAGCAGCGTGGCGATCATGGCGTTGTTGACGAAGCGCGCGCCCTTGCGGTCGGCGACCCGCTTGTCGAAATCCGCGCCGTGCAGCTCATTCACAAAGCCCACATCGGTCATGCGGAACTTGGCCCGCTCTTCCAGCGGCATGTCGCGCAGGGCGGCGTAGAAGTCCCGCGGCGCCAGGAAGAAGGCCGCATCCATGACAGCGCCATCCACCTCCCGCTTCAGGACCCCGGCCCGATAGAGCTCCAGGAAGGCGTCCACGAACATCTCGGTGGCCGCGTAGAGTCCCTCCTCGAAAGGCCCGGTGTGCCGTTCCAGACGATCGTCCGGCGGGGTCAGGGCCTTCAGGATTGCGGCGAACCTGGCCGGCTGCCGGTGGCGCAGGATCAGCGCGTGAGCCACCGCATGGCCCATGGACCCGATGCCGATCTCAAGCGTGCCGCCGTCGGGGATCAGGCTGGCGACGTGGAAACCCATGGCGTAGTGGGTCAGGCTGACCGGCTGCTTGGGCGGGCCGGGCAGCGGGAACTCCACCTCCGGGCTTTCCAGCATCATGGCGAAGGCCTCGGGCGCCAGTTCGCCGGGGCCAGGCATATAGGGCAGTTCGGCATTGACCTGACCCACGAGGATCAGATCGGTCCGCCCCTCGGCCTTGGCCTTGAGCAGCTCCAGGGTCAGGTCGGTGTTGCAGGACAGGCTGTAGCGTTCGGCGCCCTCGCCCTTGGCCACCAGCTGGGCGACCACATTGCATCCGCGCTCCAGGATGTAGCGGCTGGCATGGGTGTAGTTCGCGCTGATGTAGTTCTGCTGCACCTCGGGGTCGTTCAGCCACATGCCGGCCTGCAGGAAGAACTCGTCCACCTCGATATTGGGCGGCAGTCCGCCCCGGCGCTGGGCCTGGGCGTAGGCGAGCTCGGGATAGCCGCCCAAGGTCCGCTCCAGGATCGGCCCCATGAACCGCTTCTCCAGCAGGCTCCCCGGTTCGGGCGGCGTCAGGGTCAACGCCGTGAAGATCCGCAACGAGATCGAGCGGTCAGTGGCGGCCCGGGCATAGAGGGCGTTGGCGATGTGGTTGGCCTTGCCCAGGCCAAGCGGCAGGCCAAGGACCACCTTGCCGTCCAGGCGCTCGATGATGGCCTTGGCCACGGCGTCGGCCTGGCTCATCCGCAGCATCGCTGTACTCACGTGAGACGATCCCAGCCCTGGTCTGGACGGAAGCGCTCGCCATGGATGGCGGCGAGCGCCTCCATGCGGGCCTTGAGCGTCTGCGCCCCGGCCTCGCGGGCATAGTGGATCGGGCCGCCGCGGAAAGGGGCGAAGCCGGCGCCGAAGATCATCGCGCCGTCGACGATGTCCTCGTCCTCGACCACACCCTTGCGCAGGCATTCCAGGCAGGCGTCGATCATCGGCAGGATCAGCCGGTCGGTCATCTCCTGGGTGGGCTTGGCGAAGGACTTGGCCTTCTGCGCCTCGCCGCCCTTCCAGGCATAGATGCCCTTGCCGCTCTTGCGGCCCAGGTCGCCGCCCGTGACCTTGGCGCGCAGGGTGTCCGGCGGGACGGGCAGGGGCTTGTCCAGGCCCGCCTTCAGGCTGTCGGCCACCGCTATGCCCACATCGAGGCCCACCTGGTCGGCCAGTTCGGCGGGGCCCACCGGCATGCCAAAGGCCTCGGCGGCGGCGTCGATGGTTTCGGGCGAGACGCCCTCCTGCATCATCACCATGGCTTCGAGCATGTAGGGGGTGAGCGCCCGGTTCACGAGGAAGCCCGGCGCGCTGCGCACCGGGGCCGGCAGGCGGTCGATGGCGCCCAGGAAGGCCTTGGCGATGTCCAGGGTTTCGGCCGCCACACCCTCATGGGTGACGATCTCCACCAGCTGCATCCGCGAGACCGGATTGAAGAAGTGAATGCCGATCAGCCGCTCGGGCCGCGCCAGACCCTGCGCCAGATCCTCCAGCCGGATAGACGAGGTGTTGGTGGCCAGCACCGCGCCGGACTTCATGCGCGGTTCGAGGTCGGCGTAGATTTTCTTCTTCAGTTCAAGCTTTTCGGGCGCCGCCTCGATGATCAGGTCGGCGTGGCGTACGCCCTGTCCCTCGGGATCGGGGATCAGGCGGTCCAGGGCGTCGCGGGTCTTGCCGCTGTCGTGGCCGAGCTTGGGGTAGAGGGTTGCGGCCCGGCCGACGGCCTGGGCGATGATCTCAGGCTTCAGGTCGGCCAGGGTGACCTTGATCCCGTGCCAGGCCGCCCAGGCGGCGATGTCGCCGCCCATGGCGCCGGCGCCGATCACGTGCAGGTGGCGCGGCGGCTGAGCCTCCACCTCGGTCAGCCGCTTCATCTTCTCCCGCAGGAAGAAGACGCGGATCAGGTTCTGAGCGGCGTCGGTGGTCATCAACTTGGCGAACGAGGCGATCTCCGCTTTGCGCAGCGCCTTTAGATCATCCCCGTGACGCTCCCAGAGGTCCACCAGGGCGCCGGGCGCGGGATAGTGTTCCGGCGGGGCCTGCTTGGCCGCCTGGCTGCGCATGCGATCGGCGGCGGCGCGGCGGGGGAGGTCGGCATGCAGGATGCGGTCGGTCACCTGATGGCGCAGCCGCCCCAGGCGACCAGGCTTGGCCGAGCGGAACTCGCCCTGCGCGACGGCGCGGACGGCGGCGCGGACGTGGCGTTCCTCGGTCACGGCGTCGGCGAGGCCGATGGCCTTCGCCTCGCCCGGACGCTTGGCCTTGCCGGTCAGCATCATCTGCATGGCTTCCAGCGGGTCGATCAGGTCCAGCAGACGGGCCGTGCCGCCCAGCCCCGGATGCAGGCCAAGCTGCACCTCCGGAAAACCCAGGCGCGCCTCTTCGCCCACCAGGATGCGGTGATCGCAGGCGAGCGCAATCTCCAGCCCGCCGCCCAGGGCGTAGCCGTGGACCACCGCCACCGTCGGCGTGCTGAGCTTGGCCAGGCGATCCACCACCTCGTGGGCGCGGGTCATCCGCTGCTCCACCTCATGGGCGTCGCGGGCGCCGACAAAGGCCTTCACATCGGCGCCGGCGAAGAAGCCGCCGGCCTTGGCCGAACGGATCACCAGGGCCTTCGGCGCATCCTGCTCCACCTGGGCCAGGATCTGGTCCAGCTCCTCCAGAACCTCTTCGGACACGGTGTTGGCGCTGGCGCCCAGCTGGTCGGCGATCAGCCAGTCGATCCCGTCCTCGTCCCGGGTCAGCCGCCAGGCCTTCCATTGGCCCGGCGCGCCCGTATCGGGGCCAAGCTCCATCTGCCGGGGGGCGAGCGTCTTCCAGACGACGTTCTTCATCGATGTCTCCTTCAGACCGCCTGGATCAGCATGGCGCCGCCCTGGCCGCCGCCGATGCATTCGGTGGCGACGCCGCGGGGCTGGGACAGGCGCTTCATGGCGTTGGCCAGGTGCAGGACGATCCGCGCCCCGCTGGCGCCCACGGGATGGCCCATGCCGATGGCGCCGCCATCGACGTTCAGCCGCTCCCGGTCGATCTGGCCGAAATCCCCCTCCAGGCCGAGCGCCTGGCGGCGGAAGTCATCATCCTGCCAGGCCGCCAGGCACGCCAGGACCTGGGCGGCGAAGGCCTCATTGATCTCCCAGATCGGCACGTCCGACAGGGTCATGTCATGGGCGCGCAACAGGTCGGTGGCCGACAGGACCGGGCCAAGTCCCATGATCCTCGGGTCCAGAGCCGACCAGCGGCTGTCGACGATCTCGGCCAGGGGCTCCAGGCCGTGTTCCTTCACAGCCGCCTCCGAGGCCAGCACCACCCAGGCAGCGCCGTCGGTGATCTGTGAGCTGTTGCCCGCGGTGACCTTACCGAAGGGCGGTTCGAAGGCCGGCTTCAGCTTGGCCAGCTTGTCGGGGCTGGAATCCGGCCGCACCCCGTCGTCGCGGTCATAGAGCGCGCCATCAGGGGCGAAGGCGGGCTCGAGCTCGCCCTTGAACCAGCCCTCCTGATGGGCGCGGGCCGAGCGGAGCTGGCTTTCCGAGGCGTAGACGTCGGCGTCGTGGCGGGAGATGTCGAACATCTGCGCCAGCACCTCGGCGGTCTGGCCCATATTGAGGTCGGTGATCGGGTCGGTCAGGCCGCGCTCAAGCCCGATGACCGGGCTTAGAAAGTCCGGCCGGAAGCCCATGGCCGCCTTGGCCCGCGCCATCGGGCTGCGGGCGCCGTTCAGCTCGGCGAACCACTCGGTGGCGTCGTGGCTCAGCACCAGGGGCGCATGGCTCAGCGACTCCGCGCCGCCGGCCAGGATCAGGTCGGCGGTTCCCTGCTGGATGTAGCGGAAGGCGGTGTCGATGGACTGCATGCCTGAGCCGCAGTTGATCTGCACGGTGAAGGCCACCATGGCCTCGCCCATGCCCAGACGCAGGGCCGCCACCCTGGCCGGGTTCATCTCGTCGGCCACCACGTTCACACAGCCCAGGATGACCTGGTCGAACGCCGTCGGGGCGAAGGGCTGCCGCAGCAGCAGGGGTCGGCCGCACTGGACGGCCAGATCCACCGGCGTGAAGGGCCCGGGTCGCCCCCGGGCCTTGATGAACGGCGTGCGGGCGCCGTCGACGATATAGACCGGCCGGCTCATTCGGCGGCCTCGACATGGCGTTGTTCGGCCGGCGTGGCCTTGCCGGTGATCTCCTCGGGCGAGAAGTCATCGACGGCCACCACCTTGGCCACAGCCATGGCCGCCTCGGCCAGCTTGGCGTGGTCCTCGCGACTGATCAGGCCCTGGTCGAGGGCGGCGTCCGGATCGCGGACCCGCAGCTTCTTCAGTCGGTCACGGATCGGCTCGCTGGCGACCACCAGGTCGAGGGCGCGTTCGAGTTCGGCCACGGCGTCGTCGCCGGCGCCCAGATAGACGCCGTCGGTCAGACGGTCACGGGTGGCCGAGGGTTCGAGGATCAGGCGGGCGCAGGCGCGGGTGACCCGGTCGCTGGGGCCGCGGCGGATCACGCCGAAGGGCAGCACGAACAGGCCCAGGAGCCAGGCCACCGGCTGGTTGGGGAAGTTGTCGAGGATTTCCTTCAGGCGACGCTCGATGGTCAGGAAGCCGTCCTGCATGATCCATTCGACCAGCGGCAGGTCCGCCTCCTGGCGGCCGTCCTCTTCCCAGCGCTTCAGGGTGGCGCTCAGCAGATAAAGCTCGGCCAGGATGTCGCCGAACCGCGCCGACAGCATTTCCTTGCGCTTCAGCGATCCGCCCATGCTGAGCAGGGCGGCGTCGGAGGCGAGCGCGAAACTGGCCGCATAGCGGCTGAGCTTGCGGTAATAGCGCTTGGTGGGTCCGGTCTCTGGCGCCGGCCCGATCAGGCCGTCGCTCCAGGAGCGGATGAAGGCGTTCTTCGCCGTCCGCAGGATGTGACCGGCGTGGGCCCAGACGGTGACGTCAAATGCGGCCAGCCCGCGCTGCGTGTCCTCGTCAGCCAGGGCCTCCATCTCTTTCAAGATGAAGGGGTGGGCGCGGATTGCGCCCTGGCCGAAGACGATCAGGCTGCGGGTGAGGATGTTGGCGCCCTCCACCGTGATGCCCACGGGCACCGAACGGTAGAAGGTCCCCAGATAGTTCTTCGGCCCGTCGATGACCGCCTTGCCGGCATGGACGTCCATGGCGTCATTGGCGCTGATGCGCATCCGCTCGGTGGCGCTGTTCTTCATGATCGCCGAGACCACCGAGGGATGGTGGCCCAGCGCCAGGCCTGCGCAGGTGAACCGGCGGGCGGCGTCCAGCAGATAGGCGTTGGCGGCGATGCGCCCCAGACGCTCCTGCACCCCTTCGAACTCGCCGATGGGAATACGGAACTGGGTGCGGACCCGGGAATAGGCGCCGGTGGTGCGCGCCGCCATGGCCGCACCGGCGGCCGACAGGGAGGGCAGGGAGATGCCGCGGCCGGCGGCCAGCGCCGCGTTCAGCATCATCCAGCCCTTGCCGATCTGTTCCTCGCCGCCAAGGATCGCGTCCATCGGCAGGAAGACGTCGTGGCCGGAATTGGGGCCGTTCTGGAAGGCCTGCATGGACGGGATGTGACGCCGGCCGATCTCAATCCCCGGCGTGTCCGTGGGCGCAAGCACGACGGTGATGCCCAGGTCCTCTTCACCGCCCAGCAGGCCGTCGGGGTCCTTGATCTTCACCGCCAGGCCGAGGACCGTGGCGATGGGGCCGAGCGTGATGTAGCGCTTGGCCCAGTTCAGTCGCAGGCCGAGCACCTTCTGGCCCTTGTACTCGCCTTCGCAGACCACGCCGGTGTCGGTCATGGCCGTGGCGTCGGAGCCGGCCTCGGAGCTGGTGAGGCCAAAGGCCGGGATCTCCCGGCCATCTGCCAGGCGCGGCAACCAGTGAGACTTTTGCGCTTCGGTCCCGAACTGCATGAGCAGTTCGCCGGGGCCGAGGGAATTGGGCACCATCACCGTCACGGCGGCGGCCACCGAGCGGGTGGAAATCTTCCGCACCACCTCGGAATGGGCGTAGGGGCTGAAGCCGAGGCCGCCGAATTCCTCGGGAATGATCATCCCGAAGAACCGCTCGCGCTTGATGAAGTCCCAGGCCTCGGGCGGAAGGTCGCGGTCCTCCCAGTTGATCTTCCAGTCGTCCAGCATGGCGCACAGCTGATCGACAGGGCCGTCGATGAAGGCCCGCTCGGCGTCTGTCAGCTTGGCGGGGGGCACGTCCAGCAGGGCCTGCCAGTCAGGATCGCCGGAGAACAGGGCGGCGTCCCACCAGACGTCGCCAGCCGCGATGGCCTCGGCTTCGGTGCCGGACATCTCGGGCAGGACACCCTTGGCCATCTGATAGATCGGCCGCGTGACAAAGTCGCGGCGCAGGGCGGACGTGTCCATGCAACACCTCGCATAAGGGTCTGAGGGCTCGGAGTGGGGCTCAGCCTAGGCAACGCATGGGAGTCTCTTAGGTTCGCCGATCAGGCCTGATCCCCCTGAGGATCGGGAAATCTTACGGCCAAGCTGAACGGCTGGGGGGTGTGGCGTGTTCGATCTGCACATCACTCATGACGCGGAGGCGACCATGCCCGAACAGCCCGACTTCGAACCGCAGGATCAGGCCGAGACCTTTGACGAGGACAACACGATCGGCGCCGGCGACGACATTCCGCCGGCTGAAATGCGAACCTTTGAGGAAATGCCCGCCGTCCATGACGAAACCGCCGCCCTTGGCGATGCGGACGACGACGAGGCCCTGATCGCCGAAGACCTGGACAATGACGAGATCGTGGCCCTGGCCCGTGACGAGCGGGACGGTCTGAGCCGTGACAGCGACAATCCTCAGGTTCGCGCCGCCGAGCAGGACGCAGGCCCCCGGGCCGGCGCCGATGAGCCCGCCCTGATCGACGCCGGCGGCCTTTCCGGCGCGCCGGAGGACGCTGACGTGAGCGACCTGGAATCCGCCCGCCTGGATGACGCGGACCTTCAGGATTTGGGCTATCGCAAAGACTGATCGCCGAGCGACCGCCAGAGCGTGAACCGACACTTGAGACTGTGCCGAGCGGTCCGGGCGTGACAGCCTGGACCGCCGCAGCCGTGGAGCTCCCCCTTGCCCCAGCCGACCCCCGCCGATAGCGCCCCGGGCTCCCAGCTGGAGCGCCTCCTGGCCCTGGCCGATCGCCCCGATCCGGTGAGGACGGCGGTGGTGCATCCGGTGGATGAGCTTTCGCTGACCGGCGCCGTTGAGGCTGCGGCGCGGGGGCTCATCATTCCGGTGCTGGTGGGACCGCAGGCGCGGATCAGATCGGAAGAGCGTCGTGTAGGGAAAGAGTGTAGATCTCGGTGGTCGCCGTATCATTAAAAAAAAAAAAGCACATATAACACACCTCGCATCCACCCCGCAGCCACAACCTCGGAAGACGTCTCGAATACATCCACAGGCGAGCTCGCAGGCAACCC
>CALEOQ010000506.1 GCA_937910255.1 uncultured Caulobacteraceae bacterium
GAAGTATTAGATTTTTTTGTTCAGAAAAGCAGAAACGGGGATACGAGATTACGAGGGTCCTGGCGTTCAGACGTGTGCTCTTCCGATCTCAGCTTTCCCAACTCACCGGCGGACAGGAGCCCGGCGCGGCGCGGCTGGCCGGCGTGCTGCGCGGCCAAGCCGATGACATGACCTTTGTCGGCGAGGTTGGCGTCCAGTCGCTGGCGGCCGGCGGCTACGCCCTGCGGCGGGTGAGCGGGCCGATCGAACTGACCCGCAATCGTCGCGGGGTGGCGGTGGACGCCGACCTCACCGGCGCAGGCGGGACCGGCGATGGCTATCTGGCCGCCCTGCTCGGGACCGCGCCGACCCTGTCGCTGACCGCCGAGCGCCTGGCTGATGGGCGCATCCTGGTCCGGAAACTGGACGCGGCCGGGACCGGGCTGGCGCTGCAGGCCAGCGGCGCCCGCGGGGTGTTCGGCGGCCTGAACGTGCGCGGCTCCACCCGGCTCTCGAACCTGGCCGAGGCCCGCGCCGGCGCCTCGGGCCAGGTCAGTTTCACCTGGTCGGCGGAGCGGGGCCGGCAGGCCGACGCGCCCTGGCGCCTGCGGCTCGACGGCCGTGGCCAAGACCTGGCCACCGGTTACGCCCAGCTTGATGAACTGCTCGGCGGCGCGCCGCAGATCGAGGCGCGAGCCACCTTGGCTGGCGGCCGGTTCGCCCTGGACAGCGCCATGCTCGACGGCCAGCGGCTTCAGGCCGAGAGCGCCGGCGTGTACGGACCGGACGGGGCCTTGCGCTTCAAGGTCGATTGGAGCGCTCAAGGTCCGTTGAGCGCCGGGCCGGCGGAATTCACCGGCGACGCCGAAGGGACCGGGGCTTTGACCGGAACCCTGGGGGCGCCTCAGCTCGACCTGACCGCCCGCTTCGACGAAATTGACGTCCCGCGGATGCCCCTGCGCGACGCCCGGCTGACCGTGAGCTTCGGCCGTAGCCGCAGCGAGGGATCGGCTGGCCAGGTGACCCTGGCGGCCGACAGCCAGTATGGCCCGGCCCGGGCCCGCGCCGACTTCGCCCTTCCGGCCTCCGGGGTCAATCTCAGCGACATCGCCCTTGATGCGGGCGGCGTCACCCTGGCCGGTGACCTGACGCTTCGTCGATCGACGCCGTCGCGGGCTGACCTGCAATTGGCGATCGGCCCCGGCGCCCTGATCTCCCGTGGCGAGGTCACGGGCAGTGTTCAGATCGTCGATGGCCCCGACGCGCCCCTGGCCGATCTCGACCTGACCGCCCGCGAGGTGGTTCCGGTCGGTTCGGACCTGGCGATCGTGGCGGCGCGCCTGAGCGCCAGCGGGCCGGTGGATCAACTCTCGTATCAACTTTCGGCCAGCGGCGGCTATTCCGGCGAGCGCTGGAACGTCACCGGCCAGGGGGCCTTGGCCGAGGCTGAGACCGCGCGGACCCTGACCTTCATGGGTGAGGGCGGTTACGGCGACCGCGAAATGTCCACCGTCCAGCCGGCCATCTTCCGGTTCGGAGATGGGGTGCGGAGCGGCCAGATTCTGCTGGCGACCTCCGACAATGGCCGGATCAATATCGACGCGCGCCTCGCCGGCGCCCTGGCCGAGATCGAGGCTCAGATCACCGATGTCGGCCTCGACGTCCTCAATCCGGACCTGGCCGGGCGGGTCAACGCCAATCTCACCCTGACCGGTCGCGGGGACGAACTCGTCGGCTCCCTGGGCGCGCGCCTGAGCGACGCCCGTGGCCGCGGCGCGCCCCGCGCCCAGGGCCTGGACGCCACCCTCGAGGCGGTTCTCAACGACGACATCCTGACGATCAACGCCGAGGCGACCAACGAACAGGGCCTGCGGGCCGAGGCGGACCTTTCTCTGCCCACGGTGGCCTCGGCCAAGCCGCTGCGGCTGGCGATCAACCGCCAGGCCGCCGTGCGCGGCCAGGTCTTCGCCGATGGCGATGTGGAGCCGCTCTGGGCGCTGCTGATCGATGGCGACCGGACGCTGGGCGGTCGCGTGCGCCTGAACGGGCGGATCGCCGGCACCCTGGCCGACCCCGTCCTCACCGGAAGCGCGGCGATGGAGAACGGCCGCTTCGACGATGCGCCGACCGGCCTCAGCCTTCGCCAGATCAATGTCGCCGCCACCCTGGCCGAACGGACCATCGAGGTCAGCGAGGCCCGCGCCGTGGACGGGGTTGGCGGTCGGGTCGACGGGTCGGGCCAGATCAGCCTCTATCGGGGCGGGGTTTCGGGTTTCCGCCTGCGGCTGAACGGCTTTCGGCTCATCGATAATGACATCGCCGAGGCCGACGCCAGCGGCGAGGTGACCATCAACCGCAACGCCGAGGGCCGGGTCCGACTCTCCGGAGATCTCACCATCGACCAGGCCGAGGTCGCGGCCAATCCGCCAACCCCGTCGGGTGTGGTCTCCATCGACGTCATCGAGCGCAACCGACCCCTGGAGCTGGACCTGAGGCAGAACCTACGCGCGGCGCCTCAGCGGCGCGGCGAGGGCTGGGCCCTGGACGTCAAGCTGAACGCGGCGCGGGGCATCTTCATCCGTGGGCGCGGCCTGGATGTGGAGATGTCGCTCGACGCCGCCGTCACCGGTTCGACCTCCCGGCCGATCTTGTCGGGGGAGGCCCGGGTGGTGCGTGGGGACTATGAATTCGCCGGCAAGCGCTTCGAGTTCGATGAGCGCGGCGTGGTGCAGCTCTCGACCTCGCCGCAGAACATTCGCCTCAACCTGACGGCCACCCGGGACGACCCGGCGCTGACGGCGGTGATCCGGGTCAGCGGCACGGCGGCCAAGCCGAGCATCCGACTGACCTCGACGCCGGCGCTGCCCGACGACGAGGTGTTGTCCCAGGTGCTGTTTGGTCGCTCGGCCTCCCAGCTCTCGACCATCGAGGCGGCGCAACTGGCCGCAGCCCTGTCGTCGCTGGCTGGCGGCGGCGGCTTCGACATCGTTGGAAATCTGCGGGAGTTCGCCGGCCTGGATCGGCTGAGCCTCGGCGGCAATGAGGTTTCGGGCGTGACGGTGGCCGGGGGCAAGTATCTCACCGACGACGTCTATCTGGAGATCATCGGCGGCGGCCGCGCCGGGGCGACCGCCCAGGTCGAATGGCAGGTGCGACGCAACCTCTCGATCATCTCGCGGCTGACCGGGGAGGGCGACAGCCGCCTGGCCGTCCGCTGGCGGCGGGACTACTGAGCCACAGGCCGGCTGCGGTGATAGGTCTGGTCGCCCGCGTGGATCACGGCGTCTTCGGCGGCGAGCGCCCCGATTGCAATGTCGTCCAGGCCGTCGAGCTGGCGGTAGATGGGCGCGAAGTCCTGCAGGCTGGCCTCCAGCAGGTCCTCCAGCGAGGGGATGACGAAATAGGTCGGCTGAAAGTCGTCGATCCGGTAGGGGGTCCGCATCACCCTGATCAGGTCGAACCCCACACGGTGGGGGGAGGGGTCATCGAGACTGAAGGCGGTCTCGCTGCGGGATGAGACGATGCCGGCCCCATAGATCCTGAGCCCCTGCGGCGTCTGCATCAGGCCGAACTCCACCGTATGCCAGTAGAGCCGCGCCAGATGGGCCAGGTGGCCCTGGCTCAGGGCGCGACGGCCGCCTCGGCCATAGGCGGCCATGTAGTCGGCGAAGACCGGATCGGTGAGCATGGGCACGTGGCCGAACACATCATGGAAGACGTCCGGCTCCTGCAGGTAGTCCAACTGCCCCGGCCCGCGGATGAACCGCCCGGCGGGGAATCGCCGATTGGCCAGGTGCTCGAAGAACACCTCATCGGGGACCAGCCCCGGAACCGCCACGACGCGCCAGCCGGTCAGGCGCTCCAGCTCGACATTGATGCGCGCGAAATCGGGTATGCCGCCGCGCTGCAGGTCCAGGGCGTCCAGCCCCCGCAGGAAGGGCGCGCAGGCCCGGTCCTGCAGCAGGCGGGTCTGGCGTTCATAGAGGGTGGTCCAGACCTGGTGGTCCTGGGCGCTGTAGTCGTCCCAGCCCTGGTCGATGGTCCAGTCGGCGGCCGCGCCCTCAGGCGGGCTGTGGGGTTTGACGATCTCGCTCATCACGCAAGAATGCGCGGCGCTTTCGGAAAAGTCCGTTCGAAATCGGCGGGTTACCCGCCCATCCCAGAATAGAATTTGCGCCTAGTGACCGATCCGGGGGCGAAGCGTGTAGTGGTCGCCCCTGAAGGAGTCGAACAGCAGGGCGGCCTGCGGATGGCCCACCGGTTCGCCGGTCTCGTCGGGCAGCAGGTTCTGCTCGGAGACATAGGCGACGTAGGCGCTCTCCTGGTTCTCGGCCAGCAGGTGATAGAAGGGCTGATCCTTGTGCGGGCGCACGTCAGGAGGGATGGACAGCCACCAGTCCTCGCTGTTGGCGAACTCGGGATCGACGTCGAAGATCACCCCGCGGAACGGGAAGATGCGGTGGCGAACGACCTGGCCGATGGCGTATTTGGCGCAACGAGGTTCCATGACAATCTCTTATGCACCACGTTTTCTGACCGGGAGGTGAACGTAGTCATCCTGTCACACTCTGCAAGGCGACGCCTTTCAGCGGGCGAGCGGCCTTGCTACAGTCGCCTCTGAAACGAGCCGGTCGCAGATTCTGGCCGACGGCAAGGGGACAGGTGGCGGTCCATGTCTGAGGCGCCGAGAGCGCCCGACACCAGGTTGCGTGCGCGGGACAGAACGACAAAGGACGGGCCGTGCTACGCCGCGCTCGATCTGGGCACGAACAATTGCCGCCTGCTGATCGCCACGCCGGCGGCCTCGGGTTTCCGCGTGGTGGAGGCCTATTCCCGCATCGTCCGCCTGGGGGAGGGCCTGTCCCAGACGGGCCGCCTGTCGGAGGCCGCCATGGACCGCGCGCTCGCCGCCCTGTCCGTCAGCGCCGAAAAGGTTCGCCGCCGCCGGGTGGTGAAGCTGCGCGCCGTGGCCACCCAGGCCTGCCGCTCGGCGGCCAATGGCGAGGCCTTCATCGCCCGCGTGGCCAAGGAGACCGGGCTCGATCTTCAGGTCATCACCCCGCAGGAAGAGGCGCGCCTGTCGGTCGCCGGCTGCCTGGGCCTGCTGGACCATGAGGCGCAGGCCGCCCTGGTGGTGGATGTGGGCGGCGGATCGACGGAGATGTCCTGGGTCGATCTGAGCGGCCAGCCGGAAACCGATAGGATTCCGCCGATCAAGGCCTGGCTGTCGATCCCGATCGGCGTGGTCACCCTGGCCGAGCGGTACCCCGAGGGCGCCATGGCGACGGAGTCCTGGTTCCGCGCCATGGTCGATACGGTGAAGGCCGAGATTTCCGCCTTCAAGCGCGCCGATCCCCTGAGGCCGATCTTCGAGGCCGACGCCGCGCATCTGATCGGCACGTCCGGCGCCATCACCAGCCTGGCCGGCATGCATCTGGGTCTTGAGCGTTACGACCGCTCGCAGGTGGATGGCATCTGGATGACCCGGGCCCAATGCGACGGCGCCGCTCAGATGCTCCTGTCCCTGACGGCGGCGCAGCGGGCGCAGCAGCCCTGCATCGGTCCTGACCGGGCCGATCTGGTCTTGGCCGGCGCGGCGATCCTGCAGGCCGTTCAGGAGCTCTGGCCCTGTTCGCGGGTGCGGGTGGCCGACCGGGGTCTGCGTGAAGGCGTGCTCATGTCGCTGATGTCGGATAAGGGCGGACGGCGCCGTCGGCGCCGCGGCCCCCGCCGCCGTCGCAGCGGGGCGCGATCCAAGGTGGAAGCATGACCGAGCCGCCCCCCCGCAAGCGCATGGTGCGCCTGCCCACCGCCGGCAGCGATGAGGGCCGGTCCAAGCCTGCGCGCCTGAAGACCGCCAAGCAGAGGACGCCGTCGTCCCAGGCCTGGCTGGAGCGGCAGATCAACGACCCGTTCGCCGCCAAGGCCCGCGCCCACGGCTATCGGTCGCGGGCGGCCTACAAGCTGATCGAGATCGACGACAAGTTCCATTTCCTCAAACCCGGCGTCCGCGTCATCGACCTGGGCGTCGCGCCGGGCGGCTGGACCCAGGTGGCCATCGAGCGCGGTGTGACCCACATCGCGGCCGTGGACCTGTTGCCGGTCGACCCCATGCCGCCGGCCCACATCCTGCAGATGGACTTCACCGATCCGGAATGCGGGCCGATGCTGATCGACCTGCTGGGCGGGCCGCCGGATCTGGTGCTGTCGGACATGGCGCCCAACACCGTGGGGCACCGTCAGACCGACCATCTGCGCATTGTCGGGCTGATCGAGGTGGCGACGGCCTTCGCCATCAGCGTGCTGAAGCCCGGCGGCGCCTTCGCCATCAAGGCCTTCCAGGGCGGCGAGGTGGGCGACCTGATCCAGAAGCTGCGCCTGGACTTTGCGAGCGTGAAAAACGTCAAGCCCAAGGCCAGCCGTGCGGACTCCTCGGAGACCTATATTGTGGCCACCGGCTTCAAGGGCCGGACTGAGGGCTGAGCCCGTCGCTGGGCGGCTTTCGACGCTAATTGGTCTCGCATCGACCACAAGCCTTGCCCCCACCGCGGCGGACGGCTTATACGCGGCTCGCAAAACGGAGAGTCTCATGGAGATTCGCGAAGGCCTCACCTTCGACGATGTTTTGCTCGAACCCGGCCCGTCCGAGGTCATGCCCACCCAGGTGGACACGACCACGCGGTTGACCCGGGAGATCCGGCTGAACATTCCCATCGTGTCCTCAGCCATGGACACCGTCACCGAAAGCCGCCTGGCCATCGCCATGGCGCAGTCCGGCGGCCTGGGCGTGCTTCACCGCAACTTCACGGTCGACGAGCAGGCCGACCAGGTCCGCGAAGTGAAGCGCTATGAAAGCGGCATGGTCATCAATCCGCTGACCATTCACCCGGACACGACCCTGGGCGAAGTCCGCGAGATCAAGGCCCGGCGCCGCATCTCGGGCTTCCCCGTGGTGGAGCGCGACACCGGCAAGCTGGTGGGCATTCTCACCAACCGGGACATGCGGTTCGAGGCCAGCGACGCCACCCCGGCTAGCGCCCTGATGACGACGCAGGGTCTGATCACCGTGGCCGAAGGGGTCGAACAGGCCGAGGCCCACGACCTTTTGCGTCGCAACAAGATCGAACGCCTGATCGTGGTGGACGACGACTACCGCGCGGTCGGTCTGATCACCGTCAAGGACATCGAAAAGGCCCAGGCCCATCCCCTGGCGGCCAAGGACAATAAGGGCCGCCTGCTGGTCGGCGCCGCCTCCACCGTGGGGGATGCGGGCTATGAGCGGTCCATGGCCCTGATCGACGCCGGGGTGGACGTGGTGGTGATCGACACCGCCCACGGCCACAACGCCGATGTCGCCCGCGCCGTCGGTCGGCTGAAGGCCGAGAGCAACCGCGTCCAGATCATCGCCGGCAATGTCGCCACCTATGACGGCGCCCGCGCCCTCATCGACGCCGGCGCCGACGCCATCAAGGTCGGCATCGGCCCGGGCTCCATCTGCACCACCCGCGTGGTGGCGGGCGTCGGCGTGCCGCAACTGACGGCCATCATGGACGCCGTGCGCGCCTCAGGGGATTCCGGCGTGCCGGTGATCGCCGACGGCGGGATCAAGTATTCCGGCGACCTGGCCAAGGCGCTCGCCGCCGGCGCCCAGGTGGCGATGATGGGCTCGGTCTTCGCCGGCGTCGACGAGGCGCCGGGCGAGGTGTTCCTCTACCAGGGCCGGTCCTACAAGGCCTATCGCGGCATGGGTTCGCTGGGCGCCATGTCCCGCGGCTCGGCCGATCGCTACTTCCAGAAGGAAGTCTCCGACGCGCTCAAGCTCGTGCCCGAGGGCATCGAGGGCCAGGTGCCGTTCAAGGGCCCCCTGGCGCCCATCGTCCACCAGATGGTTGGCGGCCTGCGGGCGGCCATGGGCTATGTGGGCGCCGGCGACCTGGCCCAGTTCCGCGAACGGGCCAAGTTCATCCGCATTACCGGGGCGGGTCTGCGCGAAAGCCACGTCCACGACGTGATGATCACCCGTGAGGCGCCGAACTATCCGAGCGGGATCTGAGCCCATGGCCATGGCGGTGGAACTTCAGCTCCTGGCGGCGGCGGTGGTCATCGGCCTCGTCCAACTCCTCTGGGGGGCGGCTGCGGCCCGGCGCCAGCAGGGACTGAAGTGGGCCGCCGGCCCCCGGGACGAGGCGCGGCCGCTGGATGGCGTGGCCGCCCGCCTCGACCGGGCGCTGCGCAACTTCCTGGAGACCTTCCCCTTCTTCGCCACGGCGGTGATCGTGGCCTATCTGGGGGGCAAGCTCGGGGACCTGACCCTGTGGGGCGGCGTCCTCTATGTGGCGGGCCGCGCCCTTTACGTGCCCCTCTATGCGGCCGGGGTTCCTCTGGTGCGCAGCCTGGCCTGGTTCGCGGCGATGATCGGCCTGATCCTCGTCGTGGCGGCGATTTTCCTGTGAGGCGAGCCTTTGCGTGACGGCGGACGCCTGGCTGCGGCCATCGAGGTTCTGGACGACATCGAAACCCGTCACCGTCCCGTGCGCCTGGCCCTGAAGACCTGGGGCGAGCGCTCGCGGTTCGCCGGCTCGAAGGACCGCGCCTTTGTCTCGGGCCTGGTGCTCGACGTTCTGCGCAAGCGCCGGTCCCTGGCCTGGCGCATGGGGGCCGACAGCAACCGGGCCGCCGCCATCGGCGCGCTGAAGTTCGAGTGGGACTGGACGAGCCGCGCGGTCGCCGAGGCCTGCGCCGATGCTGAGCATGGACCTGGCGCGCTCACCGAGGCCGAGGCCGCCGCCCTGGAGGCGCCGGCCGACCTGACCGCCGCGCCCGATCCGGTGCGGGGCGACTATCCCGACTGGCTGGACGAGGATCTCGGCCGGGCGTTTGGCGACCGCCGCGTCGAAGAAGCCGAGGCCCTGGCCGAGCGCGCGCCGGTGGACCTGCGGGTCAATCTGCTGAAGACCGACACCGCGCGCGCGCTGAAGGCGCTGGCGCCCCTGGGGCCTGAGCCCGTCGAACGGCTAGACGGCGCCATTCGCCTGCCGGCGCCCGATCCGGCCCGACGCGCAGGCGCGGTGGAGACGATCCCGGCCTTCTCCAAGGGCTGGTTCGAGGTTCAGGACCTGGGCTCGCAGATCGCCGCCTCCTGCGCCGGCGAGGTGAAGGGCCGTCAGGTCCTCGACCTCTGCGCCGGCGGCGGCGGCAAGACCCTGGCGCTCGCCTCAGCCATGGGCAACACCGGCCAGATCTACGCCTATGACTCCGACGCCCGCCGCCTGACCGACACCATCCGCCGGGGCGATCGCGCCGGCGTGCGCAACCTCCAGGTCCGCTCGCCGGTGAACCCCGAGCCCCTGGCCGGGCTGGAAGGCAAGATGGACGTGGTGTTCATCGACGCCCCCTGTTCCGGCTCGGGCTCCTGGCGCCGGCACCCCGACACCAAGTGGCGCCTGAGCCCCGAGGCCCTGGAGCGCCGCATGGCCGACCAGGACGCGGTGCTGGACGCCGGCGCGACCTTCGCCAAGGTGGGCGGCCGTCTGATCTATGTGACCTGCTCGATCCTGCCCCGGGAGGACGAGGACCGGGTCGCCGCCTTCCTCGCCCGCCAGGACGGCGGTTTCGTCGTCCTGCCCGCCACCGACCGCCCCGAACTCACCGCCTTTCTCACGCCGCAGGGCTATCTGCGTCTGACGCCTGCGGGCGCACAGACCGATGGCTTCTTCGTCGCCGTGCTGGAGCGCGCGCGATAACCCGACCTTCTCCCCAAGGCTTTCGCCATGACTGAGCTTCTCGAACCCAACCACGAACGCGTCCTGATCGTCGATTTCGGCAGCCAGGTGACGCAGTTGATCGCCCGGCGCCTGCGCGAGAACGGCGTCTATTGCGAGATCCACCCCTACGACAAGATCGAGGACATGCTCGACGTCTTCGCGCCGAAGGCGGTGATCCTGTCCGGCGGCCCGGCCAGCGCCCATGAGGACGAGGCGCCTAAGGTCACCCCGCGGGTGTTCGAGCTCGGCGTGCCGGTGCTGGGCATCTGCTACGGCGAGATGCACATGTGCGCCAAGCTGGGTGGGGCGGTGGAGAGCGGCCATCACCGGGAGTTCGGCCGCGCCGAGATCCTGATCGAGCGAGAAAGCCCGCTGCTGGACGGTCTGGGCGGCGTCGGCGCCAAGGAAACCGTCTGGATGAGCCACGGGGACAAGATCACCGCCATCCCCCAGGGCTTCCACGTGGTGGCGGCCTCTGAGGGCTCGCCGTTCGCGGTGATCGCCGATGAGGGCCGGCGGTTCTATGGCATCCAGTTTCACCCGGAGGTGGCCCACACGCCGCGCGGGGCGCTCATCCTGCGCAACTTCACCCACAAGATCGCCGGCCTGTCGGGCGACTGGACCATGGCCTCGTTCCGCCAGGAGATGGTCGAGCGCATCCGCGAGCAGGTGGGGGAGGGCAAGGTGATCTGCGGCCTGTCCGGCGGCGTCGATTCCTCGGTGGCCGCGGTGCTGATCCACGAGGCCATCGGCGACCAGCTGACCTGCGTCTTCGTCGACACCGGCCTCTTGCGTCACAACGAGGCCGAGCAGGTCGTGACCATGTTCCGCGACCACTACAATATCCCGCTCATCCATGTGGACGCCGGCGATCAGTTCCTCGGCGAGCTGGCCGGGGTCAGCGACCCGGAAACCAAGCGCAAGACCATCGGGCGGCTGTTCGTCGAGGTGTTCGACCGCGAGGCCGCCAAGATCGAGGGCGCCGCCTTCCTGGCCCAGGGCACCCTCTATCCGGACGTGATCGAGAGCGTCTCGGCCCGCGGCGGCCCCTCGGCGGTGATCAAGAGCCACCACAATGTCGGCGGCCTGCCCGACTATATGAAGCTCAAGCTGGTGGAGCCCCTGCGCGAACTGTTCAAGGACGAGGTCCGGGCGCTCGGCGTCGAGCTTGGCCTGCCGCCGGCCTTTGTCGGCCGCCATCCCTTCCCGGGGCCGGGCCTGGCCATCCGTATCCCGGGCGAGATCACGCCCGAGGCGGTGGCGGTCCTGCAGCAGGCCGACGCCATCTATCTGGACGAGATCCGCAAGGCGGGCCTCTACGATTCCATCTGGCAGGCCTTCGCCGTCCTGCTCCCGGTGAAGACCGTCGGCGTGATGGGCGACGCCCGCACCTACGAAAATGTCTGCGCCCTGCGGGCGGTCACCTCCACCGACGGCATGACCGCAGACTTCTTCGAATTCCCCTGGGACGTCCTGGCGCGGGCCGCCACCCGCATCATCAACGAGGTCCGCGGCGTCAACCGCGTCGTCTACGACGTGACCTCAAAGCCGCCGGGGACGATTGAGTGGGAATGATTCAGGCCCGTTTGGGCCTATCGGCATCTTTCGCCAAAGTGCCACTAAGCTACTGAAATAAAAAAGTTATCTTCCGGCATCTATCGAGATCAATCGGGGGGCAGCGGCTCGCGCTGACGGCCTGCGCGACGGTATGCCGCAAACTTGCACCATGCCGCCAAGGGCGATACCGTCAGGGACATCGGCTTACATGACGGTATTTTTTAAGACCTAACACGCGGAAAACGCAAGATAAAAGGTCTAGAGGGATACCGAAATCGGGCCGACGGTATTTCTGTCGTGAAGGAGCCCGTATGCTCACCGATGTGGCGCTTAAGAATCTGAAATCACGCGAGAAAGCCTACAAGGTCACGGACCGTGACGGGCTTTACGTTCATGTTTCCACGTCGGGTACGGTGACGTTCCGATTGGACTACCGCTTGAACGGCCGGCGGGAGACGCTGACGCTGGGCAAGTACGGCCCGACCGGGATCTCGCTTGCCCGCGCGCGCGAAAAGACGATCGACGCAAAACGCGCCGTCGCTGAAGGCCGGTCGCCAGCCCAAGAGAAGCAGCGGGAGAAGCGCCGCCTCAAGGAAGCCAAGAGCTTCGGAGAGTTCGGAGAAACGTGGCTGACCAAAGCGCCGATGGCTGACAGTACCCGAGCCATGCGGCGCTCGATCTTCGAGCGTGAGCTGCTGCCGGTCTGGAAGAACCGCCTGCTGCACGAGATCACGCCGGATGATCTTCGCGCCCATTGCGGAAAGATCGTCGATCGCGGTGCTCCGGCCACCGCCATCCACGTCCGCGACATCCTCAAACAGATCTACGGATTTGCGATTCTGCACGGCGAGAAGGTGGCCAATCCGGCCGACGATGTCGGGCCGGCCTCGATCGCGACGTTCGTGCCGAAAGACCGCTCGCTGTCACCGACCGAGATTCGTGTGATGTTGAAGCAGCTCGAGCATGTCGCCACGCTGCCCACGATCCGGCTCGGTATGCGCCTCTTCCTGCTGACGATGGTGCGCAAGAGCGAACTACAGGACGCGACCTGGGACGAGATCGACTTCGAGAACGCTGTCTGGACGATCCCCAAGGAGCGGATGAAGCGATCGAAGGCGCACAATGTCTATCTGTCTCAGCAGTGCATCGACATCATGATCGCGCTCAAAACCTGCGCGGGAAATTCCCGCTACCTGCTCCCATCGCGCTACGATGCGGACGCACCCATGTCGCGCGCCACCTTCAATCGGGTGACCTATGCGGTGGTGGAGCGGGCTCAGAAAGAAGGCCTCCCGCTTGAGCCCTTCACGGTGCACGATCTGCGCCGAACCGGCTCGACCCTTCTCAACGAGCTGGGTTTCAACAGCGACTGGATCGAGAAGTGCCTGGCCCATGAAGACGGCCGCTCATCGCGCGGGGTCTATAACAAGGCCGAGTATGAGCATCAGCGCCGGCACATGATGCAGGAGTGGTCCGACATCGTAGATGCTTGGGTCGCGGGGCAGAAGCGGGCGCCGGTGCTGGTCCCGCCCACGATGGCTATGCTCGCGCCTGATCCTGCGCTTTAACGGGACGGGTCCTGCGCTTGCGCACATCCGGGTGCGGCGCTCGATCGACGCTCTGTCGCCGCGCCTTGCTCAGCCGCTCTGTCAGCCACGCTTCGACCTCGGCGAGGTCCCAGACCACACAGCGCGGCGTCAGCGCAAAGCGCCGGGGAAATTCTCCGCGCTGCTCCATCTCGTAGATGGTCGTGTCGGCCAGCGGCACGATTTGGCGTAGCTCATGCCTGCGGATCATCCGCTTCTTCAACGCATCGGACCGTGTCGACATGCTCTTTGACTCCCGGGAGGTGACGTGTCGCCTCGAATGGAGCCGATAGACCCGGCGTGAAAAGAGCTTGTGGACCGGCGTAGGGTTGCAGGCGGCTCTGGCGTGCAAATCGGCGGGGTCGTCTGTCCGCCCATAGGCGGCTACTCGGGCGCTGGCGGCAGTCCATCGATGGCGGCCACGGCATCGACCAACTGACGCCGCAAGCTTGCGAGCCCGACCGCGACGACCAGATCCTGACGATCGGCCAGCCCCAGGACGGTGCGGAGCACCAAATCGGAATGGCGCATCAGGACCACCAGGTTCTCGCCGCTGGGCCCGTTCTTGGCCTCGAACCAGTTTCGGACCGCCCGCTCGTTCGAAGCGGTGAGCTGGGCCACCGTCTTCAGCGCCGAGGGCGTGCTGCCGAACTCGGCCTTGAGCGCGAGTGCAACGGCGCGCGCGAGAGGCTGGGCCGTATCGACCGGAAAAGGATTTCCGGCTTTCGACTGAACTTTTCGGTCTTTCTCGGAGAACGACATTCGTTCTGACTCCCAATAGAATTGGTGGGAGATCGAACCTGTCCTTTTCGGGCCAGCGAGAGCAGCCGGTGTGATCGAAGTATCAGAGGCAATCAGCGCTGAAGCAACGCCGCGCACGGCCGTGCGAGCGGCGCAATATGTGCGAATGTCGACTGAGCACCAGAAATATTCGACCGAAAACCAAGCGGAGATCATCGCCCAGTACGCCGCGCGGCGTGGATTCGAGATCGTGAAGACCTACGAGGACTCGGGCAAGAGCGGTCTTCGCCTGGACGGACGGCTGTCGCTTCAGCAGCTCATCGCCGACGTCCGTAGCGGCAAGACCGACTTTAAGGCCATCCTCGTCTATGATGTGAGCCGCTGGGGCCGTTTTCAGGATGCCGACGAGAGCGCTTATTACGAGTTCATCTGCCGTGAAGCGGGAATCGCCGTCCAATACTGCGCCGAGCAGTTCGAGAATGACGGCAGCCTAAGCGCCACGATCATCAAGAGCATGAAGCGGGCGATGGCGGGCGAATATAGTCGCGAGCTGTCGGTCAAGGTGTTCACAGGCCAGTGCCGCTTGATCCGTTTGGGCTTCCGGCAGGGCGGCGCGGCCGGCTACGGACTTCGGCGCTATTTGGTCGACGAGCACCGCAATCCCAAGGCTGTGCTCAATCACGGCGAACAGAAGAGTCTGCAGACCGACCGGGTCGTGCTTCAACCCGGCCCGCCCGAAGAGGTCGAGGTGGTGCGCCGGCTTTACCGCATGTTCGTCGTGCAGCGGCGGACCGAGACGGAGATCGCTGCGGCGCTGAACGCCGAAGGCATCCTCACGGATCTTGGGAGGCCTTGGACCCGCGGCACTGTCCATCAGGTCCTGACCAACGAGAAGTACATCGGCAACAATGTCTACAACCGGGCGTCCTTCAAGCTGAAGGCCAAGCGGGTGGTGAACAGCCCTGACATGTGGGTGCGCGCCGATGGCGCTTTCGAGGGGATCGTCGAACGCGACTTCTTCGAGGCGGCGCAACGGATCATCGTGAGCCTCCGGTGGGGGCCGCCTTGTCGGGGTGAGGTGGATGGCGATGCTGTGCTCGTAAGGACGTCCTTAAGAGCGCTCGTAGCTGCACAGCATGGCCCATGTCAGTTTGATCACCGGTCCGG
>CALEOQ010000507.1 GCA_937910255.1 uncultured Caulobacteraceae bacterium
GCCGACAACTGGGGCGGCGATCACATGCGCTGCGAGGACGTGGCTCAAATCGCGCCGGCCGATCTGCCGGGCGTGCCCGATCTGGTCTGGGCGTCATTCCCTTGCCAAGATCTGTCGCTGGCCGGCGACTACAAGGGTCTAGGCCGTCATGACGCCAATGAGGGCACCCGGTCGGGAACCTTTTGGCCCTTTTGGCGGCTGATGCATTCGCTGCGCGATGAGCATCGCGCGCCAACGCTCGTGGTGTTGGAGAACGTCCTGGGCGTGCTTACGTCCAATGGCGGTCGAGATTTCCAAGCTATCGCCAAGACCTTGGCTCAGAGCGGTTATCGCTTCGGCGCCGTGGTCATGGACGCCCGCTGGTTCGTGCCGCAATCACGGCCGCGGGTCTTTGTGGTCGCGGTGCGCGAGGACGTCGAACTGCCAGCCGAGTTGATGGCGTCGGGACCCTCCGATCGCTGGGCGCCGCCGATGTTGCGTACAGCCCATGCGCGTCTGGCGTCGGGTCTGGCGAAGAAGTGGGTGTGGTGGAATCTCGCCGAGCCGGCCGGTTGTCCGCCCAGGTTCGCCGATCTTCTCGAGGAGACCCCGAAGGGTGTGGGTTGGCACGACGCCGCTCAGACCAAGAAGTTGCTCGACAGCATGTCGCCGGTGAACCGTCAAAAGGTTGAATATGCCAAGGCCGCTGGCCGCAGGATGGTGGGGACGCTCTACCGCCGCACGCGGCCCGATGCCGATGGTGGCCGCTCTGTAAAGGCCGAGGTGCGCTTCGATGATATCGCCGGCTGCCTACGCACGCCGGCTGGCGGCTCGTCGCGCCAAAAGCTGCTGATCGTTGAGGGCAGCCAGGTGCGCTCGCGCCTGCTGTCGCCCCGTGAAGCGGCGCGGCTGATGGGCCTGCCGGACTCCTACAGGCTGCCGCCGCGCTACAACGACGCCTACCACGTCGCCGGCGACGGCGTTGCCGTTCCGGTCGTTCGCCACCTGGCCGCCGCGATCCTCGAGCCTCTCGCCAGAGCCTCCCGCCGAACCGACGCGGCGGCGATCGCCGCCGAGTGAGCGAGGACCCAGAGCCCTTGGCCGACGCGCTTGGCGCTTTCGCCGCGCTGCACGGCATCAAGTCAAAGGGCGCGCTCTGCTTGCCCCTGGTGGTCACGGACCACGCCCGGACCATGGGCTTGCCGCTGGACCCAAACCGGCTGCGCACGGACAAGGAGGGCCAGGTTCTGGGTCTGGGCAAGGGCAAGGTGCAGCAGATCCTGGCCCGTCACGGCATCAACCGCGTCCTGGCGGAGGAGGGGGGCCGCACCAGCCGCGGCTCGCTGGGCAAGATGAGCGCCTATGTGGCGTTCCTGAACGACCGAAGCCAGGGTGGCGAGCTCGACCTAGACAGTGTCGAATCCTTCTGGATCGCCCGCGTACGGGAGTTCTTCGCCGCCAAGCCGTTCGTGCTGCGGGTTGATCCGACGCTCAGTCTTCGCGCCACCTTCCGACATCTCTTCGCCCAGGCGGAGGCCCGGCAGAAGGAGATGCAGGGCACCATGGTCGTTGGTACGATCATGCAGCACTTGGTCGGGGCCAAGCTGGAAGGGGTGTTCCCGGGCTCCTTCGCCCACAATTCGTCCTCGACCAAGGATGAAGGTCAGCAGCGCCCCGGCGATTTCTCAGTGGGCGATCTTGCCCTCCACGTCTCGACGGCGCCTGGCGAAGCGTTGATCCGCAAGTGCCAGGACAATTTGGCGGCGGGCCAGCGGCCGATCATTGTCACCGCAGGCCGCGGCGTCGGCCTGGCGGTCGGTCTGGCGGAGAACGCGGGCATCGCCGAGCGTCTGGACGTCTTCGACGTCGAACAGTGGCTGGCGGCCGATATCCTCGATCACGCTGGCGATCGGCCTGCCGCTCGGGCCGGCGCGTTGGAGGCTCTGGTGGCCCGCTACAACGCCATCGTCGAGGCGGTGGAGACCGACCCATCCTTGCGGATAGAAGCCGCGGCGGCGCGGTGATGGCGTGGTCGGCAACCGAGGCCTCGGGCGTCGGGTAGCCACGGCGCTTGCCAAACACGCGGCCGGACAAGTCGCCCGCAGGCCTTCCCTGCACCTTCCCGTGGCCCAGAGGCGACGTTTTGGCGACGCCGGCGAAGCCTCTTGGCGCGCGTATCCGACCTAGAGCTCAGGCGCCCAGGCTATCCTGCGTATCGGTCGAGGCGATGGCGCACTTCCGCTGCGGGCAACCTGCAACGGGGATGGGATGAGAGGGCGGTCAGTCCGGCGTGTAGTCGCGGCAGTGGGACGTGGAGGCCCGCTTCGAATTGATCGCAAATCCAAAGGACACCATGAAACGCCACCTGGCTTTCGGCCGCGAGACGTCGGAGGCCGCCGTCGCCGGTCAACAGTGGCCAACCTCGTCCTTCGGCGATCGCGAAAGCGAACGTATCAGCCGTTGAGAGGTCCTTTCGTTGCCGTCGCACCGTCGTGGCGCGGGTCAATTCGATCGACGTGAGCTCCTCCACCCTCAGTCCGAGCGCCACGAGCCGGTCTCCCAATGGACCGGCGAGTTCGCGGCGGAACAACAGATCAGGCACCGCAAACTCAAAGGGGAGGCGAAACAGGTCGTCCAGCAGCGTTCCCCGCTCCAGGTCGATGATGACCGAGGTGTCGGAAACGAGGACGGCCACTGGACTATGCCGCCACCTGATCGAGACGCGCGTCCAGCTCGCGGGCGGAGATGCCAAGCAGTTCGGCGGCGCGGGCGTCCCCGATCACCCCTTCGGCCAACGCCCGATAACATAGGCGTTCGAACCGCCTGGGCTCCTCCAACTCGGGCTTCATTCTGGCCGGTTCCTCAAACGGGTAGGCTCTCCAACCCCGTTCCGCGAACACACGGAACAGCTTTGCAAAGGCCGCCTGGTTGATGATGCCCAAGTCCTTGCATCGATAGGTCAGCGCCTGAAGGCTAACGCCGAATCGCTCCTTGAGCGCGACGAGTTCGCCTAGGCTCAGCGAGGATCGGTTGGCGCCGACCTCGGCGCGCAGGACATCCGCAGGCACTAGAAACGCGCCGGCAAAGCGGTGCGCGGCCTTTTCCTCATTGAGGCCGGGTGCCACCTTCAGCACCATATGGCCAAGCTCGTGCGCGAGGTTGAAGCGCTTTCGCTCCGACCAGGTGCTGCGCTTGATGACGATCACCCGAGCGGCGTCTCGGCCCCGCCGCCGGACCTTGGCCGCCAGGCCGTCGATGTCGTCGAGGTCGAGCGACATCACCTTCACGCCGCGCTCCTCGAGCAGTTCGGCGAGCTGGGGAATCGGATCGTTGCCCAGGCCCCAGTCATCACGCACAGACCGGGCAGCGTCCTCTGCGTCGCGGAAGTCGGCGACAGGATAAGGCGCGTTGCGGGGTTGTTCCCAGTCCACGCTGCGCAGCTGCAAAAGGTCTTCGAGCGCCAGGTAGCGTTCCAGCATGTGGATCGTGCGGGCTTCGAGGGTCGCTTCCTCGCGGGCCGACGACCCCGCTTTCTTCCGAAAGTCCACGCCCTCCAGCGCGATTTCGTCCTCCGAAAGGAGATAGTCTTCCGACACGCCGAGGGCGTCGGCGAGCGCGATCAGCGCGCGAGACCCCGGCATGTCTTCGTCGCGTTCATACTTGCCAATGGCCTGGGCGGACACCGCGCCGCCCATGGCCTCCGCCAGGCCGCGGAGGGACAATCCGGCTGCGGCGCGCGCGACCTTGATCCTATGCCCAATCATCGTCCACCTCCTGCTTCGCTCGGTTTACATGCTGTGAATATAGTGCATTTTTTGTAAACCGATACCCTTGAAACCGGGCCATAAGGCTCCATATTGCCGTTTACGGGCTGGAAGTCTCGCCAGTTTGTAAACCGAACGGCTAGGCGATGCAGCGCCGTCAGGTGGACGGGCAAGGGCTGATCGCCCGACGATGGAAGGGGCCACTAGGTGGCGTTGAGCAATACCGAGATTCGCTACTACGACAGCAACGTGCTGCGCCTGCCTGCCGACAAGCGGAAGGAGTATCACGCCCAGGTCGACCGGCTGATCACCGAACTGTGCAAACACGTTCGGGACAGGAGCGAGATCAAGATCACAAAGGTCGTGAAGGCCGGATCGTTCGCCAAATACACGATCCTGCGGAGGACGGCCGTGGACCCGGTCGACGTCGACGTGGTGTTCTACATCTCGGGTCGGGACATCAACCACGAGACGCTGACGACGATCAGCGACCTGATCTATTCGCTGCTAATCAAGATCTACCCGACCAAGGCGGTCGAGGACTTCGAAATCCAGCGCAAGGCCGCGACGGTCACCTTCGTCGGGAGCGGGCTCAGCGTCGACATCGTCCCCGTGATCGAGGACGCCAACCAGCCCGGCTATGGCTGGCAGTTCGACATCCATGATGGGTCGGCCATCCAGACCTGCGCGCCCTGCCAGATCAAGTTCGTCCGCGACCGCAAGAACCAGGATCCAGACTTCCGCACGCTGGTGCGGATGGCCAAGAAGTGGCGCAACCACGCCGGGCTCAAACCACTCAAGTCCTTCGTCATCGAGTTGATCATGGCCCATGTTTTGGCCAAGCAGGGCGCCGGCGGCACGATCGAGCAGCGGTTCCGCAACTTCCTGCTCTACATCGCCCAGTCAGGCCTGAAGGACGAGATACAGTTTCCCGAGAACGTCGCGCCCTTCGCCGTCTTCACCGACCCGGTGGTGATCCTCGATCCGGTCTACAGCCGCAACAACGTGGCCGGCCGCATCACCGAGGCCGAACGCCTGGAGATCGTGGCCGCGGCGACGGAGGCATGGGAGGCGGCGAATTTCGCCTCGGCCGACAATGACAACGACGTCTGGAAGGAACTCTTCGGACCTCGCTTCAAGACGGAGGATTGAGGAGATGACCCAGACCCGCACCGCATCCGCCACCGCGACCTATACCGTCCTCGACATCGAGAGGGTCGTGCGTCGGGTGAAAGCCGACCTCATCATGATCGCCGATAGCACGGGCGGTTGGACCCCTGAAAAGGCCAGCCAGTACGTGCATGATGTCGAGCTTTTGGCGAAGGCCGGATATCTCGACTACGTCGATGTCACGTTGTTCAGCAACGGTATCGAGGTAAAAGCCACACGCTTCGATGTCGACACCGACGCTGGCGGGCTGACCTGCAGCCGGCCTGGCGGGGTGCTTTGGCCGAAGGTCGTGGCGCCCTACCTCCGCATGGTCCTCGGTTACTCCAGCGCCTATACAGCGGCTGCGAAAGAGGCCTTCAAAAACCAGCTCAAAATCAACTGGTCGCCGACTAACGCCGACACCAGCCACAGCTCCCTGAATTCGGCCGGCGGGCGCGACTACGTCAGCAACGCCTACGGAATGCAGCGAAAGGACTGGGCCGCGTGAGCGAGACCTCGATTTTTGACAGTGAGACCCCGCTCCCCGACGAGGCCCTGGCGCGGCGGGAAAAGACACTGCTGGGCTTCGATTCCCGCTACGCCCGCGTCCACGACCAGCTTCGGCTGCTGCTGCACGTCGGCCAGTTGGCCAGTTGGAACCAGAAACACCACGGCGGGTGCCTGGCGCTGTGCGACCTCGTCGCCGAGCAGTACCCGCTGGTTATCTTTCACGGCGACGTTGGGACCGGCAAGACGGCGATGGCCGAGTGCATGGCCAATCGTCTGGTGGCCGAGGCGCGCAGCGAGGATTCGATCCTCTTCAAGCTGAGCAACCGGGTGCGCGGCAGCGGCATGGTCGGCGAGATGGGCACCCTGATCGCAGAAGCTTTCAAGAAGGTGGTGGCGTCGGCCGGCAAGCACCGCCGGGCCATCCTCATCATCGACGAGGGGGACAGCTTGGCGGCGGTACGCTCGCAGCAGCACAGCCACCACGAGGACAAGGTGGCGGTGAACACCCTGATCCAGTGCGTCGACGATTTGCGCCAGTACGGCGGCCGGATCGTGGTCTTCCTCTGCACCAACCGCCTGTCCGTGGTCGACCCGGCTCTGCAGCGGCGCGCGGCGATCATGGAGGAATTCCGCCGGCCGTCCGACGAAGAGCGGCGCCAGCTGCTATCGATGGATTTGGCCGCCCTGTCCCTTAGCGCGGCCCAGATCGGCCAGTTGGTGACGGCGACTGGGCCGCGGTCTGGCGTGCCTGGCTGGACCTATTCCGATATCCGCACCCGCCTCTACCCGGCGGCGCTTTCCAAGGCCTTCCCTGACAACGCCCTGCGGTTCGAGCACCTGCACGGCGTGGCGACCGGGCTCAAGGCGTCGCCGGTCCTGGAAGATCGCTGATGGCGCGATCCCCGCTCCACGGTCGCCGGATCCATATCGCGGGCAGCGTCGTCGAGGACGTGGCGGTCGCCACGGGGGATGACGTCGGGCTGGCGCACGAACTGGTCGTCGAACTGGTGAAGGCCTTGGTGCGCCGCGGCGCCAACTTCGTCGTGCCAGTTGACGCCGAGCCCAAGCGCAAGGCGGACGGCCTGCCGGTCTGTTTCGACTGGCTGATCTGGCAGACCCTGCGCGACAACCTCGTGCATCGACCCGCCGACGTTCCCGGGCCGATGGCGATCGCGGTCCAGCACCACAAGAGCGAGGACCAGATTCCGTCCGAGTTTGTCGACCTGTGGGACGACCTGCGCGGCAACCTCGCCCTCGTCCAGATCGAGAATGCCGCCCACTGGAACATGGCTAGCAAGCGCATGGAGGCGCAGGCGCGATCCGGTGACATCCTGGTGGCCTTGGGGGGGACCGAAGGCGTGTTGTACCTGGCCAACCTCTATCACGACGCAGGCAAGCCGATTGTGCCCTTGAACCTACCGCTTTGCCCCGAGACCACGGGCGCGCGCCGCCTCTACAATTTCGGGCTTACGAGCCACCAGACCCGGCGACTTTTTCAGATTGCCGGCGACGGCGACGCCCACCACTGGCTGAACCGCATCCGCTTTCCGGCCCGGCAGGCAACCGCCGACCGCGTCGCAGATCTGATAGAGCTGCTGGAGTCGCTGGAGCCGCCGCGGGCGTTCGCCGTGCGGATGCTGAACCCGGCCCTGCCCGAATTCGCGGCCGTACAGGACTTTTTCGGCGTGGTGGTGCGGCCGGTGGACGAGGGTGAGTTGGGCTATCGCCTGGTCGTGGTCGACGGCCGTCAGGCCTACGACCACGCGCGCATCGACGAGGAGATTTTCGCCAAGCTGCACCGCAGCAGCGTGGTCCTCGCCGACATCACCGGCGCCAGGCCCAACTGCTTCTTGGAGCTCGGTTACGCGTTGGGGCGCGGGTTGCCTACGATGGTCATGGCCCAGCAGGGTGCCAGCCTGCCGTTTGACATCACAACCCTGTCCGGCCTGCACTGGGCGACCACGGGCACAGCCGAAGACCGCCGTCGCGCGTTTCGGGAGCACTGGAAGGCGATCCGCAATCGGCCGCCGCTCGTTCCGGTGGAGCCGCTGATCTCATGAGCGAGAAGCCCGAGATCTATATTTCGGTCGACGTCGAAACCGCCGGGCCAATTCCGGGCGAGTACAGCCTGCTGTCAATCGGCGCCTGCGACGTCGACGATGAGTCCCGGTCGTTCAGCATCGAGTTGAAGCCAATCAACGCCAACGCCGACCCCAAGGCGCTAGAGGTAACGGGCCTATCCCTCGCAGACCTGGCCGAGCGTGGCGCGGAGCCTGCGGCGGCCATGGCCGCGTTCGGGGCCTGGGCGACCAGCCTGGCCGGCGAGGACCACGCCCTGGTGTTTGTCGGCTTCAACGCGCCCTTCGACTGGTCCTTCGTGAACTACTACTTCCATCGTTTCACCGGCGGAAACCCGTTCGGCTTCGCGGCGCTGGACATCAAGGCGCTGTACATGGGTGCCACGGGCAGCAGCTGGGTCGACACGCGCTCGAGCCAGATCGCCAAGCATCTGGCGCCTGAACGCCGGGGCGACCACGACGCCCTCCATGATGCGAAGTACCAGGCGGAGTTGTTCAGGCTGGTGCGCGCCCTTGGCCGCAAGGGCGGCGGCGTGTGATCTACGGCGAGCCTGCGCAAAGGCCGCGTGGGGCAGGGGCGGTGAATAGATGACGCCCGCCCCACCGCCCGGGTCCTCGCCGGCGCTCTACAAGTATGTCCGAATCGACGGCCTGCGCCGTACCCTCGAAGGCTCCATCCGGTTCACCCACCTGGAGGGCCTCCCGCGCAGCCGAGGGAGGGCGCCATTTCTAAATGGCACAGGTGCGACATTACTAACTGGCGGCTACAAATCTTTTGCGCCTAATATATCTTATCGGAAATTCTACAGTGATATCAATCTGTTAGAGAGGTTTTATCGCCAAGGCTGGCACAATCCAGCGGGGCGCGCAAATGGCTCTCCGGCTCTCCGGCTCTCCGGGTCTCCGGCTCTCCCGAGGTGACCGCGTCCTCGGTCGGTCTTCTTGTCAACCAAAGATACTACGGCCCCAACCGTGGGAGCTGCAGTAAAAGCATGGCGTTCCTTGCCAACTTGGGGAGCGGGCGACCCCGTTTGGGCTTCGTTAGCAGCAGCTATTCGACGGCCTCACGGATCTTCGGCAGCATGTCAGGCGTAATCTCAGCCGGCCGAGCTGGCAGGGTGACCAAACCGCGCTGCCCGTTCTGGTCGATATCTTGGATCAACGCCTTCATCTCGGCGATCTCGCGAACCTGGCTGGATATGATCTCATCCGCGAGCTTGCGGACGCGCGGGTCGCTGATGCTCGACCGACGGGCGTTGTTGATCGCGATGGAATGGTGCGGGATCATCGATTTCATGAACGCCACATCGCCAATCAGCGCTTGGCTTCGATTGACCGCCAGCAGTCCGGTGCCTAGCACCAGCGCGCCGGCCAGCACGGCCACCTTGATCGCCATACCCTTGTACATCGACCACATGAAGCCGAGCATGATGACCGTCATGACGCAGCCCATGACGAATGAAGAGACGAGCCGAGTTAGACTAAATGTAACATGATCGGCCGAGTAAATGAGCTGGTACATGAAGAAGAACATAAATAAGGTAGAGGTGGCAATCATCGCCGCAAAACGTCCCCACCCCATGCCTCTCATCTGCTCCCCATGTTCCATGTTCGGTCTCCTGTTTCATCGAGCGTGGCCGGATGTCGCCGGCTGATTTACTTTAGATTTAGCCGCACCCGCGTGACCGGCGGCGTGTTGTTATAGCGTCACTTTGTAACGCTCCGAATGCGGCAGAGTTCAGAAAAGTCTGTACAAGTGCGGATCGCTCGCGCCCGAGCAGCCGTCAGCATGTTAGCACTGGTCATCAATGGTCGTGGCCCGCGGCGTCGGATTGGTTGGGAGCCAATGCCTGGAAGGTCGCCGGCGTCATCTGCGGTAGGGCCTTCACGAAGGCGACGATCGACCAAAGCTCCTCGTCTGAATGATGGTCACTCATAGCCGGCATGCCGCTCATCTTAACGCCGTTACGGATGATCCAGTGCAGTTCGGCGGGCGACCAGCGCGGGGCGGCCTTGGCTAGATCGGGAGGCATGGGATTCATCGACTTGGCCCACGCCTCGCGCGGCACGCCAGGCGCACCGTGGCAGATCGCACATTCATGGCCGAACGCGCGAGCTCCCGCGCGCACCTGAACAGCCGAGAATTGAGTAGGCACTGAGGCCTGCGAAGCCCGCCGCTGCACCCCCTGTTCCATGGTCGTTCGAAGCGCCCAAGTGGTGATAGACGCTTCAGGCTCCTTCGCCGATACGTTGAAGATTCCAGAGTAAATGAAAGCAACGGCGGCTAGGGCCAGCACGGTCACGGCGCCCAAAGCGCCTACGAGATACTTCATTCGTCCGCTCCGTCAGGCGACCGCTCCGCCGAGCGCTATCACCGAAAATCAGCGGCTCCAGCCGCCCAGGGACAATCCCCACCTTCGCCCGCCAGCTTAATGAGTACAAGTGCAAAAGCGATCCGGGCTCGCTCGACTCAGGTATCCAGGGACATACATTCCAAACGTGGAAAGCTCCGGCTCCATCACAATTTGTCGTTGTCGCTTACGAGACGTGGTTACTGGGCAGCTAGACCACCACAGTCCCTCCACCAAGAACGCCGGCGCCGTGCGGAGCCGCACCCTTGACGGCAACCCCGTCATGATACCCGGCGCCTCAAGAAAAGTGGGCGCGCCGCCGCGTAGGCCATCGCTTGGAAGGGCGCACGTCGCAAGGCGCGCGCCTCGGACTAAGGGGTCCGTGTGAGCCGGCGCGTATGTAAGGTAGAAACACCAAGCTCGGGAAAACCTATGTTCAGCCGCAACCGCACCTCTGTCTTCGCCGCCGTTAGCGTCGCCTCCATGCTTGTCGCAACTCAGGCCTGGGCCCACGCCCACCTGGTGAGCTCCAATCCGGCGGCCAACGCCGCCCTCACTGCCGCGCCGAAGACGATCACGCTCACCTTCAACGAAAAGCTTGTGCCGGCCTTCTCCAAGTTCGAACTCACCATGCCGGAGCACGGCGGCATGAAGGTGCCGGTGAAGACGACCGTCTCCAAGGACGGCAAGAGCATTACCGGCACGCCCGAGAGCGCGCTGACGAAGGGCGCCTACAAGATCGTATGGTCCGCGGCCTCGGCTGACGGCCATAAGATGAACGGCGAAGTGGCCTTCAAGGTCGGCTGACGTGCTCGAGCCTGCGGTCATCATCCTCAGGCTGATGCAGTATGCGGGAGCGATGGTCCTCATGGGATCACCGCTCTTCTTCATCTACGCCCTCCCCTCCACGGGCCCCGGCTCGGCCGCGGAGGCGCCCTGGCCCCGTAGGCTCCTGGCGAGCGGGGGCGGGCTTCTGGCGCTCGCGACGCTGCTCTGGATCGCCGCCCAGGCCAGCGTGCTGGCCGGATCAATGGCGGAGGGGCTCAAGGCCGAGGCGCTCGGCGCCGTAGTGACGAGCATGGACCTCGGCAAGGCGGGCGTCCTTAGGGCGGGGGTTGCTCTCCTGGCCACGATCCTGGTCATGTCGCTGAAGCCAACGCGCACGAGTTGGATCATCGCGGCCGCCCTTGGGACGGTTGCGACCGCGACCTTCGCCTGGATGGGTCATGGCGCGGCGACGGAGGGCCCAGGCGGGGTCATCCACCTTGTCTCCGACATCCTTCACAGCTGGGCAGGGGCTGTCTGGGTGGGCGCCTTGGTGGCCTTCGCGCTGATCCTGCGCACCCGCAGCCTCACGCCGGCGGGCTTGATCGCCCTGCACCGGGCCCTGCACGGATTTTCGGGGATCGGCACGCTGCTGGTGGCGGTCCTGGTGGCGACCGGACTCGCCAACAGCTGGTTCTTGGTCGGGGTGGATCGGATCGACGGCCTCTGGACCACCCCTTATGGGCGGCTCTTGAGCCTCAAGCTCCTCCTGTTCGTGGTCATGCTCGGCCTGGCGGCGGCAAACCGCTTCCGGCTGACGCCCGCCCTTGCCATGGCCTTGGACGAACCATCGCGGCACGGCGCGGCGCTCGCGGATCTCCGCCGCACCGTCGCGCTGGAGACCGCCGCCGCTCTCGGGGTCGTCGCGCTTGTGGCCTGGTTCGGCACGCTTGCGCCGCCGACGGCGATGTGAGGCTCCCGTGACCCCCAACCTGCCGACGAACTGGATACGCCCTCTCCGCTGGCCCGAAGCCCAGATCGCGATCTTCTCTTTCCTGCTCAATCACCCTTGGGAAATGCTCCAGGCGCCCCTGTTCAAGGGCATGGGTGAAGGCGCGCACTGGGAGCAGGTGAAGGTCTGCACGCTCGCCGCCCTGGCGGACGCCCTCATCTCACTGTTGAGCTTTTGGATGGCGGCAGCGGTCGCTAAGGGCCGTCTATGGCTGCTCAAACCCCAACCGACGCCTTGGTTTGCCTATATGGGCTCAGGGCTTGGCATCACGATCATTGGCGAGAGGCTGGCCATCGGCCCTCTGGAGCGCTGGCAGTACAGCGCTTCCATGCCGATTGTGCCGGGGCTGGAGGTGGGGATCAGTCCTTTACTGCAGTGGCTGATCCTGCCGCCGCTCGTGCTCTGGTTCGCCCGCAATCAGCTGCTCGGGCTGACGTCGCGCTCCTGAAGGCGAAATCAGGGGCCTAGCTCTACTGATCTGGTCCGGTCACGTCGACAGAGCGTTCCTTGGTCACAGGCGTGGACATCGGACGGCCATGCGCCTATTCTCACGGACATCATGGGGCGCCTGTTCGCCATACTGGCCATAGTGGGCCTTCTCCTCAGTCCCGCAGCGGCGGCGGCGGCCGCACAGCGCTGTGCGCATGAGCATGGCGCAAGGGCGATGGTGATGGATGGGGCGCACGCGTCGCCCACCTCTGCGGGCGCCGACCACGAGTGTTGCGATGATGCCGGTGAGGCGACCGATCACGACATGCAAGCCTGCGTTCAGGACTGCGCAATCATGTGCGCTGTGAATGCCGCGTTGCCGGCTGCGACTCCGATCGGAGTGGTGAAGGTCGGGGCCTTCAAGGCGGCGCCGACGCCTGCTAGCGGCGTCCATCCGTTCGCACCACCCGGCCTCAAGCGTCCACCTCGAACGATCGCCTGAACCAGCCGCCAAGCGGCTGAGGACGGGCGCGCCATCGCCTAGCGACGGATGCGTGCGCCTGGAAGCACCGCGCCTCAGCGCGGCCTAGCTACCCCATTCAGGTTGATCTCACATGACACTCTCCAAGACCCTCTGCGCGGCTCTGGCCGTCCCCACCCTCTTGACCGTCACCCTCGCCACCGCGAACACCGCCGCGGCCTCCGAAAGCGGGCACGTCGTGCGCGCTGAGCGCTCGTCGAACCCGAAGGATGTCTTCGTGCGCACGGTCAAGGCGCCCGCGGCTAAGCGCGACAGCGCGACTGCGGCCCACGACTGTCCGTGCCCGATGATGCGCGGCGGCACGGCTGATCCCGCCTCATCGTCGCAGCCACCCGCCCAGTAAGCGACACTGCGCGCCACTGCCGAGATCACGGCAGGCGCCCCGCGACCGGTCCGCCGGCTGCGGGGCGCTCTTCGGCGCCGCAACGCGAGGTCACATGCGAAAATGGATTCCCCTGGCCGCAGCCCTGCTCGCGAGCACCGCTCAGGCTGAACCCCTCACCTACGCCGCCGCGCTGCAGCTCGCCGAGCACACCGCGCCCACCCTGCAGGCCAGCACGCTCCAAGCCGATGCCGCGCGTGCGGCTGAGCGCGCCGCCGGTCAGCTGCCCGACCCCAAGCTCGCCCTCGGCATTGAGAATTTCCCGGTCTCCGGCCCGAACGCGGGGCGCTGGGGCGCCGCCGAGATGACCATGGCGCGGATTGGCGTCATGCAGGAGGTCCCGAACTCGGGACGCCGCCGGGCGGCCGCCGCGACAGCTCGCGCCGAGACGCAGATGGCGCTCGCCGACACGGACCTGCAGCGCCGGCGGCTGCGCGTCGCTGTAGCGCTGGCCTGGATCGACTTGGCCTATGCCGAGCGCCGGCTGGCGGCGCTCGATCAGCTCGTCGATGGATTAAAGGAGCTTTGGGAGGGCCAGCCGGCCGGCGTGGCGTCCGGCTCGGCGCGTCCTGCCGCGGGCCTGGAGCCAGCCCGCCTGAAAGCGGAGTTCGCGAACCGACGCAGCGAACTGGTCGCGGAGGTCGCCAAGGCCCGCGCCGAACTCACCCGCTGGACCGGCGACACCAGCCCGACGACGGCCGGCGCCCCACCGCATTTGGAGATCGAGCCTGCCACCCTGCGGAGCCAGGTGACGGACCATCCGGCGCTTGCCGTTCTTGCGGCCTCGACGAGCCGCGCCGACGCGGATGTCGCCGGCGCCCGGGCCGCAAAGCGCCCCGACTGGGGCTTCGAGGTGATGTACGGCCGCCGCGATCCGATGTTCGGGGACATGGTCTCCGCAGGCGTCACGGTGAGCCTGCCCTTGTTCGCCAGCCGGCGGCAGGATCCGCTGATCGCCGCCAGGACGGCGCAGGCCAGCCGCGCCCGCGTGCTCGAAGAGGAGATGCGGCGCGAACTCGCCGCATCGCTCGAGGCGGACCTGGCCGCCCATGTCGCCCACCACGAGCAGTGGTTGCGCGCCAAGGAGATCCTGGTTCCCACGGCCGAGCAGAAGGCGCACCTCGAAGTCGCTAGCTACGCCGCCGCCCGCGCGGACTACGCCGACCTAGTCGAGACCTTTACGAGCCTCGCCGACGCCAAACTCGACGCGCTGGACCGCGAGGCGATGGTCGCCCGCGACGGCGCCCGCATCCTGCTCACCTATGGGAGCGACAATCCGTGACCCTTCCGAACCCCAACAGGGCCCGCCTGGCGCTGGGCGCCGCCGCGGCCGCCGAGATCGGAAGAGCACACGTCTGAACTCCAGTCACGTCGTAAACTCGTATGCCGTCTTCTGCTTGAAAAAAAAAACCTACAAACAATTTTTAGACGTTTTCATTATTAGTATACCCCTGAATTACTTTCATCTTTTACCTCCGTTAATTATTTCTTTTGTTATACACATTTTTCTCC
>CALEOQ010000508.1 GCA_937910255.1 uncultured Caulobacteraceae bacterium
CCGGCAACACCCAGACCGCGCTCGGTCCGGACGACATGGCCCTGCTGGTCAAGGCGTCGCGTCGGGTCGCGGCCCTGCGCTCGCCCCTCGCCCGACGCAACGAGCTGACCGAGGATCTCGCCCAGGAGCTCTACGCCTGGGTCGGCCAGGCCCTGCGGCAGGCGCTCACCCTCCGCTTTCGTCTCGACACCGAAGCCCTCGACGCCGCCCTCGGCCAGGCGGTGAGCGACGCCCATGCCGGGGCCCTCATCGAGAACGGCGACGCCATCGTCTGGCAACAGGATGACGAGCGCGAAGAGATGGAGAAGCGCCTGATCAGCAAGCTGGTGGCGGCAGGCCAACTGCGGCCCGGCTACCTGTTGCGCGCCTTGCGGGAAGGCAAGCTCTCCCTGTTCGTCGGCATCCTCTCAACCCTCGGCGATTTCCCTTCGGACATGCTGCGCCAGGCGATGGACAGCGAACAGCCCGAGCACCTGGCCCTGGCCTGCGCAGCGGTGAGCATCGACCGCAGCGCCTTTCCCACCATCCTGGAACTGGTTCGCAACCTGAACGACAACAGGCCCGGCGGCGGCGCTGAGGGCGCCCGGCGCGCCCTGGCCGCCTTTGGTCCGTTCGCGCCGGACCTGGCGGCGGCGGCCTTCCGCCAGACCATGAGTTCGCAGCCGGCCTGACTCAAGCCTGCGATCGGCGTTTGACAAGGCGCCTAGCCTGGCGGCTTTTGCACGCCCATGTTCAAAGCCGAACCCTTCGTGACCCGGGTGGCCTTCGCCGCCAGCGACCGCCCCGAGGCGCAGGACGCCCTGAAGGACCTGACGGCCCGCTATGGCCAGGTGCCCCAGGACCAGGCCCAGGTGATCGTCGCCCTGGGCGGCGACGGCTTCATGCTGGAGACCCTGCACGGCAATATGGGCGCGCCCAAGCCGATCTACGGGATGAATCGCGGCTCGGTCGGCTTCCTGATGAACGAGTACAGCGCCGATGGCCTGCTCGACCGCATCAACGCGGCCGAACGGGCGCTGATCCACCCCTTGAGCATGGTGGCGGTGGACGCCCGCCGCCGCCAGCACCGCGCCCTGGCGATCAACGAAGTCTCGCTGCTGCGCCAGACGCGGCAGACGGCCAAGCTGCGCATCTCGGTGGACGGCAAGGTTCGTCTGAACGAGCTGTCCTGCGATGGGGCTCTGGTGGCCACCCCCGCCGGCTCCACGGCCTATAACCTCTCGGCCCACGGCCCGATCATTCCCCTGGACGCCAAGGTCATGGCCCTGACCCCGATCAGCGCCTTCCGCCCCCGCCGCTGGCGCGGGGCGCTGCTGTCCCACGCCGCGCGGGTCACCTTCGAGATCCTCGAGGCCGACAAGCGGCCGGTCAGCGCCGTGGCCGACAACTTCGAAGTGCGCGACGTGGTCGAGGTGCATGTGGCCGAGAACCGGGACATCAGCCTGACCATGCTGTTCGACGCCGGCCGCAGTCTTGAAGAACGGGTTCTGGCCGAGCAGTTTTCCGCCTGACGCCCCGTCTCATTCGTTGTTAAGGTTCGCTCACTACGGTTGGGCCGTGCGTCCCCGAGGAGATGGCCGTGAGTCAGCAGAATACGGGTCAGGTGATCCAGGTCCCCAATACGCTTCGCCTCAAGGTCGGCGGCCGGTTCGGCGCCGTCGACGCCAGCGCGATCGCCAAGGCCGAAGCGGCTCTGAAGAGCCTGTCGGGCAATTTCGGCGCCTGGCTTCAGGACGAGGTCACCAAGCTCGAAGCCGCCCGCCAGCAGGTGAAGACCGAGGGCGCCACGGCCGAAACGCTTGAGGCCCTCTACCTGCGCGCCCACGACCTGAAGGGCCTGGGAACCACCTACGAGTTTCCGCTGATCACCCGCATGGCCGCCTCGCTGTGCAAGCTGATCGACGACAAGGACAAGCGCATGCAGGCGCCGATGGTCCTGATCGACGCCCATATCGACGGGGTCAAGGCCGCGGTTCGCGACGGCATCAAGACCGACGACCATCCGGTGGGCAAGATCCTGGTGGAAGAGCTCGAGCGTCGGGTCGCCGCCTCGGGCCTCGTCTGAGCCCCTACATTCCCGGGACGAACGGCTCTCTGACGGCGCCATAGCCGGCGCTTTCCGGCAAGACCAGCCATGTCCCCTCGGGGCCTCTGTGGATTTCTGGCTGCACGGCGACCAAGGGCCGCGCCTGGGCTGCAGCGATCGTGGCCGCCGCACTGGCCGAGTTCGCCAGGCGGCCGAGGTTCATGCGGGTGGGAAAGACCAGCTTCCGCTCGCCGCGCGCCCCGGCCTCCAGGGCCGCCTGGGGTGAAAGCCAGCAGGCGTCCACTGTCTCTCGCCCATCGCAGACCGCCAGCTGCCCCGCCGGGGCGTGGGCGGCGTAGAACCAGGTGTCGAACCGCTTGGGCGTCACCGGCGGGGTGATCCAGCGGGCGAAGACGGTCAGGGCCGAAAGGTCGAGCCGCGCGTCGGCCGCCCGCACCACGTCGAGAAACGGCGTCTCACCGCGATCGACCGATTGGCGCAGCGCCAGCGGCGCAGGTTCGACCTCAAGCGGCCCGCCGTCACGGCGCGTGGCGAGCAGCAGGCCGGCTTCTTCGAAGACCTCCCGAATGGCGGCGATGCGCAGGCCCCGCTGCTCTCCGTCATGGGCCGCCCAGCCGGAGACGTGATCGCCCCAGGCGTCCTCATGATCGCCCGGATGGGACTTGCCGCCTGGAAAGACCAGGGCGCCGGAGGCGAAATCGATCTGATGATGGCGCTCGACCATCAGCACTTCGAAGCTCGGCTCGTCGCGCAGCAGAAGAAGGGTGGAGGCCGGCCGGATCTCGCCGCCGTCGGTGGGCGTGCTCATGGGCGAAATCTGGAGCCAGCCGGCCTGATCGCCAAGGAAAAGCTGGTCAGGCGGTCTGCAGCGCCGGGGCGGCCTTGTCGGCGAGACGATCCATGCGGTCGAGGAGATAGTCGGCGTCGTCCCGGGCGCCCACATGGGGCTGGGTCAGGAATCGCTCGAGCATCTTCTTCTGGAACTTGTCGCGATCCCGCGTCCCGCCTTCGAACTCCATGGCATGGAACGTGTCGACGCCAGCGCGGAAGGCCGGCAGCAGGCGCGCCGGCAGGCCGGCCCGCTCATAGATGGCCTTAAGGCCCAGAGGGCCGGCGTCATGGATCATCAGCCAGGTGCGGTGGTGGGGCACCCCGGCGAGTTCGGCCAGCCCCCACTCGAAGAAGGCCATGTGGCCGTGCGCCAGCCCGCGCAGAAGCAGGGAGGCGGTCAGGCGCTCGTTGCGATGCAGGTGGGCGACGAAGGCCTTGAGGTCGGCTGAGCGGCCGGCCTGGTCCACCAGATCCAGGGTAGCGCGCTCCTTGGCGCCGGTGGCGATCTGCAGGGCCAGTTCCGGCGACACCGGATGATGGGTCAGCAGGTGGTCGCGAACCTGGTCGCTGACCATGTCGATCAGCTTCTCGGTCACCGCCAGGGGCAGGGTCTGGCGATAGGCCACCGCGGCCAGCACACGCTCGGACCGTTCGAACCGCGCCAGGACGTTCATCAGCGTCGCGTCGGCGAAATCGGCGTTGTCGTTGGCGCAGGCCACTTCGACGGCCCGCTCGGCGCCGGTTTCAACCAGGACGTCAGTGACCCGGCGCGACAGGCGCGGGCGCTTGGCGATGGCCACCTGGCGGACGGGGCCGCCCAGCCGAACAATTTCGGCCAGTTCCTCATCGGTAAAGACCGGCGAGAAGCTGAGGATCGGCTGACAGACGCTTTCCACGTCTCGGGCCAGGGTCAGCGCCACGTCGTGCGGAATGAGCGGCGAACTCTTGAGCGTGACGGCCAGGGCGCGGCGCACCAGTTCGGCGGCGTCGGCGGCCATGACCCGCAGAATGTCCTGCGCCAGGGCCTGTTCCTCAGGCGTCAGCGGCAGGGTGTCGATGCGGCGGCAAAGCTTGTGGGCGACCAGGGCGCGCTCGTCGGGGGTCGCACCCTTCACCAGGGTGCGGATGTCATCCTCGGTCAGCGCCGCCCGCGTGGTCGTCATAGGACCCGTCCCCTCCGTCGAGACTTCCATCCCGTTCGACGACAATGATTGGTTAGGCTTAACGGACGGTTTCGCAGTCGTCTGTGGATTAACGCTATCGCGTAACGTCCCGCCAACCCTGAGCCTCTACCTTCGCGGGCGTCGCCGCAAAGGATAAGCCTGTGTCATCCAAAGCCGATTCCGTGCGGTTCGCCTCCCCTGGCGCAACGTCGCTGACGCTGCAGGCCCTGGACGCCCAGGCGGCGCTGCTGCCCTACGCCCTGGTGGCCTTTCTCGTCAGCCTGCCGGTCTTCGTCTGGGCCGGCTCCTTCGCCCCGAACGCGGCCTGGATGACGGCCAGCTTCGCCCTGTTCGCCATCGCCTGCGCCACAACCTATGCTGCGGTCGGCTGGCTCCGCACGCCCGCCGCCGAAGACCTGGTGAAGCGCAGCCGGGTTCACGTGGTCACCGGCCTGGTCTGGGCCGGTTGCGTCGCCCAGATCGCCGTCTTCGCCGACAACGCCGGGCCGATGCGCGAGGCCCTGCTGCTGATGGCGACCGCCGCCTCGGTGGTCTGCATCTTCTTCACCGCCCCCTGGCTGCCCAGTCTGCTGATTGTCGGCTCCGCCGCGGCGGCCGGCCCGCTGATCGCCCTGTTCGCCACCCCTCACTCCCAGAGCGCCGCGAGCCTCGCCTGGGGCGGCGTGGCGCTGGCCTTCGCCCTGGCCCTGATCCTCAACCGCATTCTCCGCCGCCAGTTCGCCATGGCGGCCGAGCGGGAGGAGCTGATCGCCGATCGGGCCGGCAAGGTCGAGGAGGCCAGCCGCCTGGCCCGCTCCAAGTCCGACCTGGTGGCGACCCTCAGCCACGAAATCCGCAACGGCCTGACGGGCGTCGCCCATGTGCTGGCCGCCGCGGCCGGGCGCAATGGCCGCGCGGCCCCCTCGCGCGATCAGCTGTCGGCGGCGCTGGACGCCGTCAGTGACCTGATCGGCGTGCTCAACACCACCCTCGATTCCGAGACCGCCGAAGCCGGGCGACTGGCGATTGACATCCGCCCCATCGACGCCGCGGGTCTGGTGCGCGACCTGGTCCTGCTGAACCGCCCCCATGCCGGCGCCAAGGGCCTGGAGCTCGACGTGTTCGTCGCGCCGGAGCTGGACGGCCGGATCGGTGCGGCCATGGCGGACCCGACCCGGCTGCGCCAGATCCTGGCCAATCTGCTCGGCAACGCCATCAAGTTCACGGTCCGTGGCCGGGTCGAGGCGCGGCTGGAGCTGACCGACACCGGACGCCTGGCCATTGAGGTCGCCGACACGGGTCCAGGCCTCTCGCCCGAGGAACTGGCCCGGGCCTTCGAAGCCTTCCACCGGGTGGAGCGCACCAGCGCCGGCGTGCCGGGGGCGGGCCTTGGCCTTTCCCTGTCGCGGCAACTCGCCCGGCTCATGCAGGGCGAACTGACGGCCAGCAGCGCGCCAGGCGTGGGCAGCTGTTTCCGCCTGGAGCTGCCCTTCGACCGGGACGCCGCGCCGCAGGTCGATCAGATCATTCAGGACGCCGCCGGAGACGCGGCCGAGGGTCGCAAGCTGCGCATCCTGATGGCCGAGGACGACAGCCTGAACGCCGCCATGATGCGCGCCGTGCTCGAACAGCTGGGCCACCAGGTGGTCCACGCCCAGGACGGCCGCCGGGCGGTGGATCTGGCCAGGGTCTGCGACTTCGATCTGGCGCTTATTGACGGCCGGATGCCCGGCCTGGACGGACCTGAGGCCACCGCCGCGATCCGCGCCCTGGAGGGGCCGGCCGGCCGGCTGCCGATCATTGCGGTGATCGGCGGCGACGCCGACGAGGCCCAGGCCTGCACCGACGCCGGCGCCGACGCCGTCCTGCGCAAGCCGGTCAGCGATCGGAAGGGCACACGTCTGAACTCCAGTCACGTCCTAACCTCGTATGCCCTCTTCCGCTTGAAAAAAAAAACCACCCCCCCCCCCCCCCCCCTGCCCGCCCCCCACGCATCACGCCGCATCCCCCGACG
>CALEOQ010000509.1 GCA_937910255.1 uncultured Caulobacteraceae bacterium
GCAGCGGACGGTATGTGCTGGTAGCGGGGGGAGGCGCCGACGTCGTGGGCCACCCGGCACGGGGGGAGCGCCAGCTCGGCCAGCAGCGCCTCGATGGTCTGGCGGACCCGGTACATCTGCACCGCCCGCGCGCCCTCCGCGCCACCCCGGGCGGCCGGCCCGCCATCCTGGGCCAGGCAGGCGACCAGGAATTCGGTGAGCGCCAGTTCGACGGGTCGCAGCTGGTCCGATGTCAGATCATCCAGGGATTCAGCTGTGGCCCGCAATAGACCTGAAAAGACATGATTAATGCCCTGCCCTGCCGCCAGGTGCCCCAGCCGCAGGGCCGAGGGCGCCAGCAGCCGGTGGTCCAGGGCCACCCGCGGCGCGGTGATGAACAGCAGGCGGAACCGGCTCTCCAGGCGCAGGCCGGCGGCGTGGCCGGTCGGGCCATAGACGATGTCGCCGGCCGACATGGGGACTTCTCGCGCCCCGTCCAGCAGGGTCGCCTCGCCTTCCAGCAGGACGGCCAGCCAGATGGCGGCGGGCTGGTGCGGATTGCGGCCGGAAATCTCCTGCGGCGTGGAGGCCACCACCGCAAACTCCACCCCCATGGGCGAGGTCAGGCTGGAGACCTGGGCGTGGAAGGCGCCCTCGGCCGGCAGGTCGCCCACGGGCAGGCGCAGCCGCTCCATAGCCTCGCGCCAGGCGTCCCGGCGTTCCGGCTTCAGATAGGCGTCGGTGGTGAACTGCCAGGCCTTCAAGGTCGGGGCCTAGGTCGGGTCACGCACGCTGCCCTTGGCCGGGAAGATGCCGCGGGGGATGCGCACATGGATGCCCTGGGTGCCGTCGACCACCTGGGTGATGGAGAAGTCGGCGGCCACGCTCATCAGGGAATAGGCGTCGTTGCGCGACAGGCCCTGCTGCTCGGTGAGCAGGCCCAGCATGTCGAGCGACGCGTTCTTCATCGCCCGGTTAAGATCCGGATCGAAGCCATGGACAATCCACCAGTTCGGCGTCTCCAGCAGCGGCGACGGAAAGGTGAAGTCCTTGCGCAGGACGATCTGCATCAGGACGTTCAGCGAGGCCTCGATGGCCGTGCCGCTGATCTCGCCGTCGCCCTGGCTCACATGGGGGTCGCCGATGGAGAACAGGGCGCCGTCCACCTGCACGGGGTAGTACATGGTCGCGCCCGCGCCGATCCGCCAGTTGTCGATATTGCCCCCGTGCAGGCCCGGCGGAATGGTGCTGACCCGGCCGTTCACATTGGGCGCGACCCCGGCCGTGCCGAGGTGGGGCCGCACCGGCACGCGGACGCCGGGCAGCGCGCCCTGGCGGTCGCAGACGGGGCAATTGGTGATGGTCCCAGGGGTCAGATACTTGCCGGGGAAGTCGTAGGCATAAAGCGCGCTGGCGGTCTGGGCGTTGGGATCGAGTTCATAGATGGTCACCCGCTCCTTCTGGTCGAACTCGTCATAGAGGTGGCCCCAGTTGGCCGCCAGATTGGAGCCGTAGTTGCAGCGCGGGACCATGCGCAGATAGCGCACCTCCAGCATGTCGCCGGGCTCGGCGCCCTCCACATGGATGGGGCCGGTCATGATGTGGACCCCGGGATTGCGGTCGGCCTCGGGGATCTCGCGGAAGATGGCGGTGACCGCCTCGTCCATCATCAACTCGGGATCATCTCCGGCATGGTGGGTGATGGCTTCGGCCTGAACGAGGTCGCCGCTCTTGATCTTCAGGGCCGGGCCGCGGGCGGGATCGAAGTAGCCCCAGTGCACGGTCCTGGACGTGGCGTTCAGGGTGTGCAGGGCGCCCGGCAGGGTGTCGGCCCGGGTCTCGGTCGGCTCGCAGATGAAGGCCATGGGAGGTCCTTGGAATGTCGTGAGATCAGGCGGCTTTCGCGGCCGGGCGGCTGTCGAGCATCACCGTGGTCATGCTGAGCGAGCCGTGCTCGATGTGGTCGGGGCCGAAGACGGCCCGGTCGCCGGGCATCCGTGCGCCGAGCGCATAGAGCAGCGGCCAGTAATGGTCGGGCGTCGGCACCGAGCGGCTGGCCGCCTCGCCGAACGCCTCATAGGCCACGGCGGCCTGCGGCTCGTCCGTGGCGATGGCCGCCTTGATGTGATCGTTGAAGGCCGCGGCCCAGTCGAAGGCCGGGCGGTGGCGGGCGCCCCAGTCCATGGCCGGCAGGTTGTGGACGATGTTGCCGGTGGCGACGATCAGCACGCCCTCGTCCCGCAAGGGGGCGAGCTTGCGGCCCATCTCATAGTGCCAGGCCGGCGGCTTGCTGGCGTCCATCGACAGCTGGACCACCGGCACATCGGCCTTGGGGTAGGCCTTGCACAGCACCGACCAGGTCCCGTGGTCCAGGCCCCAGGCCTCGTCCTGGGCCACGGGCAGCGGCGCCAGCAGCTCGGCCACGCGCCGCGCCAGGGCCGGATCGCCGGGCGCCGGGTACTGGACGTTGAACAGGGCCTGCGGGAAGGAGGCGCCGAAGTCGTGGATGGTCCGCGGCTGGGTCATGGCGGTGACCCCCACCCCGCGGGTCAGCCAGTGGGCCGAGACGCACAGGATCGCCCTGGGCTTGCCGATGGACGCCCCGATCGCCGCCCAGGCTGCGGTGGTGTCGTTGGTCTCGATGGCGATCATCGGGCTGCCGTGGCCGAAGAAGACCACCGGCAGGCGTTCGGCCGGCCCGTTCATGCCGGGACCTCGGCGCGCGGCCGGGCGTCGGCGGTCATCGTCTTCCAGGTCTGCTGATAGCGGGGCGTCAGCCAGCGGTTGAAGGCGATCTGCGCCCCCTCCTGCCAGGAATAGCGGCCGCGGATGGCGAAGCGCGAGCGCAGGCCCGCCTGCACCAGGCCGTCCACATGCAGGTCCTGGGAGATGATGGCGCCGGCCGCGGCCATGTTCATGGCCAGCTTGTGCTCAAACGCCGGGTCTTCCATGGCGCCAGGCGCAAACAAGAGGCCGGTGTCCATCTCATGGGTCTCGGCCCCGTCGGCCCGGACGATGAGGTAGATCACCATGTCGCTGGTCACCACCAGCGACAGGGTCGGCGGGATGTTGGCGAAGGTCATCCGGTTGCGGTCCACAGCCGTCAGCCCGGGGAAGACCGGCAGCAGCGCCTTTTGCGTGACGTTAAAGCTGGCGTCGGGGTGCAGGGTGCCGTTGAAGCGCAGGTAGCCCGCCGCGCCCTCGGGCGGATCGGGAAAGACCGACTGGGCGCTGGGGACGAAGTCGTGCAGCGGCCCCTGGTGCAGACGGCTGGCGTGGTAGCCGTCATTGTTGTTCTCGAACATCACCTTCCAGTTCCAGGGGAGCTTGGCGGCGGGATCGGGCCGCGGTCCCTCAGCGGTGGCCAGGTCGTAGCCGGCGAGCGCGGCCTCGATCTCGGTCAGGCGCGGCGCCAGCGGGGCGGCGTCCAGGTCGAAGTTCACGAAGACGAAGCCCAGCCACACCTCGACCTTGAACCTCGGCAGGGCGACCTTCTTCTTGTCGAAGCCGCAGGTCTGCTCCATGGCCGGCGCGTTCACCAGCTTGCCGTCCAGGCCATAGGTCCAGTGGTGGTAGGGGCAGACGAAGCCGCGGGTGTTGCCGTGGCCCTCGGCCACCAGCATGGCCCGGTGCTGGCAGACCGAACTCATGGCCACCAGCTCGTTCTTCCGCGTGCGGGCCACCACGATGGGCTCGCCGATAATCGAGGTGGTGAAATAGTCCCCAGGCGTCATCACCCAGGACTCTCGGCCCACGCAGAGCCATTCGTGGTTGAACACCGCCTCCTTCTCGAACTCATAGAAGCCGGCGTCCACGTAACAGGCCGGCGGCAGGGTTTCGGCGGTCTCAAACCCCTCCATGGAGGTGGTCAGGCCATCGAAGAAGGCGTCGTTCAAGAGGTGCGCGCGCATGCTTTAGGACCCTCGGCTTCCGGTTCGGTCGAGGCCTTGACGGTAGGCGCCAGGGTGCGGCCGGTCTTGCACCAGCGCGCACGACAACTTGGCCGGCGGGCGGCCAAAGCGCCCGATCGCCTCCTTTGCAGGCGGCGGTGATCAGGGGCTGATCAACCGCCCAACCGCCTGCTCGGGCGCTGGCAAGCAAATGTGCGCGGATGGACAAGACCTGACCTGCGCCCTCCGGCTAAGGTCGTCGCCAGACCTGCCGGAGCCTGAAAGCCGATGACCACCGCCGTCCAACTGAAGACCCGCGAACTGAAGCCCGGCTTCGGCGCCGAGATCCTCGATGTCGACCTCGCCCGCGCTGAGCCCGACACCCTGGCCGGCGTGGTCGACACCTTCCACCGGCACGGCGCCATCCTGCTGCGCGGCCAGGAGATGAGCCCTAAGCAGCTGGTGGACTTCGTGGCCCTGTTCGGCGAGCCCGAGGACCACACCCAGAAGCAGTTCACCCTGCCCGGCCACCCCAAGGTGTTCGTCCTGTCCAACCGCGAGGCGGATGGCAAACCCATCGGCGCCCACAATGACGGCGTCGGCTGGCACACCGACTATTCCTACAAGGCCCAGCCGGTCATGTGCACCATGCTCTACGCGGTGGAGGTCCCGGACGAGGGCTCCGACACCCTGCTGGCCGACGGCTGCGCGGCCTGGAATGCGCTTTCGCCAGAGCGCCAGAAGGAACTGGACGGCCTTCGCCTGCACCACTCCTACCAGCACTTCATGGCCACCCGGGAGTTCGGCCGCCAGGAGCTGTCGGACGAGCTCAAGCGCGACAATCCCGACGTGGAGCACCCCCTGATCCGCACCCACCCGGCCGATGGCCGCAAGGCGCTCTGGCCCTCCACCGGCACGGTGACCGAGGTGGTGGGGATGGAGAACCCCAAGGGTCTGGAGCTGGTGGACGAGCTGGTGGAATTCATGACCAGCGAGCCCTTCGTCTTCCGCCACAAGTGGCAGGTGGGCGACATCCTCATGTGGGACAACCGCTGCACCCTGCACACCGGCACCCTCTACGACGACACCAAGTACTTCCGGACCATGCACCGCCTGTGGGCCAAGGGCGACGCGCCCTACTGACATGACGCGCACCTGGTTCATCACCGGCGTCAGCGGCGGCCTCGGCCGCGCGCTGGCGCTTGCCGCGCTGGAGGCCGGCGACATCGTGGCCGGCACGGTCCGCAAAGGCCCCGACCGCGACGCGTTCTCAAGCCTCGGCCCCAACGCCCACGGCTACGTCGCCGACGTCACCGATGAGGCCGCCGTCGCCGCGGCCGTCGCAGGCGCCGAGGCGCTGTCGGGCGGCATCGACATCCTGGTCAACAACGCCGGCTACGGCCTGACCGGCGCGGTGGAGGAGACGAGCCTCGATGAGGCCCGCGCGCAGTTCGAGGCCAATGTCTTCGGCCCCCTGGCCGTGCTGCGCTCAGCCCTGCCCGGCATCCGCGCCCGCCGCTCCGGCCACGTGATCAACATCACCTCGGTCAGCGGCCTGGCCGCCTGGTCGGGCACGGGGATCTACTGCGCAAGCAAGTTCGCCCTGGAAGGCCTGGGGGAGGCCCTGGCCCAGGAGGTGGCGCCCCTGGGCATCAAGGTCACCAATGTGGCGCCCGGCGGCATGCGCACCGACTATGCCGGTCGCTCGCTCACCCGCGCCAGCGACGTCATCGACGACTATGCGCAGACCGCCCACATGGCGCCCAAGCTGCTCGCCGAATATGCCGGCCAGGAAAGCGGCGATCCGGCCAGGGCTGCGGCCGCCATCCTGAAGATCGCAGGCGCCGACGACGCGCCCCTGCACCTGCTGCTGGGAGAAGACGCCCTGCACTACGCCATGCGCAAGATGGGCCAGATGACCACCGAGATCGGCGACTGGGCCGGCCTCTCCACCAGCATCGGCTTCCCCAAGACCTGACGGCTCATCCCCTTGACCGTCAGCCCCTCCCCGCCGCGGCCGCCGCTGGCTGCGGCGGGGGTTCGAGGATTTTGAGGTCAGCAGCGGAGATCGGAAGAGCACACGTCTGAACTCCAGTCACGTCGTAATCTCGTCTGCCGTCTTCTGCTTGAAAAAAACAAAACCAAGCCTACGCGGCGGCACTCTACAC
>CALEOQ010000510.1 GCA_937910255.1 uncultured Caulobacteraceae bacterium
TGTTTATCGATCTTGCTCTATAATCGCGCCGCCTGCATTTTTTTTTTTTTTTTTCAAGCAGAAGACGGCATACGAGATTACGACGTGACTGGAGTTCAGACGTGTGCTCTTCCGATCTCTGCATGGGATGGAGTCCCTGTTCTGGAGTGGGTGTCGGAGCCCGTCGGCTCGTGACCGCCCCGCGCCGACGGCCCGGCGGCCCCCACAAGGGCTTTGAGCGCAGCGTCCCTTGTGGGGGGCGACGGACGGTGGCGAGGTCACTGGAGCCAAAGGGACCCGGCGCCCGCCCGAAGGACTGCGCCCCGCTTGCTTATGGCTGGACCTTCCGGCCCCGACCCGGCCCGCCGCCGCCCAGACGCTCTCGTGGCTCCCGACGCCACCTCGCCGGGTCGCCAGCCTTGCGAGCAGCAGGTGGTTAGAATAGGGAAGGCTGTGATCCGCCGACCATGGGCCGGCTTCGGCCGGCGATCCGTTCGGCGAACAGATAGGCTTCCATCCAGTCGTTCTGGTCGCGCCCGCTGCGGCGGGCGGCGTAGGACCAGGCCATGGAGTCCGCCGAATAGAGCATGGAGCGGACGGCCGGGCTTTGCAGGGCGGTGAGCTTCACCCCGAACCCGTGTAGCCGCAGGTCGGGGCGGGCCCGCAGGATCGTCTCCAGGATGACGCCGATCGCCCGCGGATTGCCCTGGCGCTTGCAGACGGAGCCGACCCCGACCCATGCGCCCTTGCCCAGACGGTCACCGTAGGCGTCGAGGTGGCGGCGGTAGTCGGCCGCGTGCCAGCCCTGCAGGACCGCCATCAGCGGGGTGCGTCCAGTGCCTGCCGCGGCGATGGCGTCGAAGCGATCCAGGGTCAGCTGCTGGTGCTCCCGCACCGACAGCCCGGTCGCGGCGATCACGTCCGGCTCGCACATCCAGTCCTGGGAGACGGCGACCTCCAGGCCGGAGCCATGCCAATCGCCGAACTGGCGCACCAAGGCGGCATAATCCTGCGGCGACTGGTCGAACCGGCCGCGCAGGGCGATCTGGGTGAAGGCCCCGGAATCGAGCATCCAGCCCTCGCTCTGGCCGACGAAGGCGATGTTGCCCTGCCGGCCGGCGAGGACATTGGCGGAAATGCAGACGGGATGGCCGCGCAGGCTGAGCGGCCATCCCATGCGCGGGCGATGCGCGCCGACGAAGAAGCGCATCGCCCTACACCGACGCCGGCGCGGTCTCGCCGATCACCAGCGGCCCAGGCCGGAAGCGGTCGAACCGCTCGAGATAGGCTTGCAGCTCCGCGAGGGTGGCCAAGCCCAGGATTGCCAGGTCGTCGCGGCTGACGCAGGCCGCGCCGCCGTCGCGATCGAGGCTGCAGGTCTCCTCCGTGCCGTCGGCATGGTGGAGTCGTGTCGCCGGCCCCCATTCGCCGCCGTAGCCGTCGTAGGTCAGCCGGTAGACCAGGCCATGTTCGGCGCAGAAGGCCTGCAGGGTCTCGAACTCGCCGCTGTTCACCTCGATGCCGAAGAGGTCGACACCGTCGATCCCTGCCTGCAGATGGGCGATGAGCTCGTCTCGGCTGTCGAAGCTGTCGCCCCAGTCGGGGCCGAGCCGTTCGTCCTCAATGGCCTCGCACAAGGCGTCCACCAGGTGGGCGGGCGCCGATCCGCCGATGACGATGCTGGCGCTGACGCGATTACCCACGGGCCGCCTCCAGTGCGTTTTCGAGGAGGCACATGACGTCGTAGGCATCGCGGGTGATCAGCGTGGGGTCGAGCTCGAAATTGAGCTTGGCGTAGTAGTCGGCCATGGGAGCCTCCGGGCTTCGGTTACGCCCCGATCGGCCCTTCCTCCGGCCTTTCTCTGCCGCTCACCCCGGCCCCGCGGCCTCGCCGAACGCCCCCGGCGGCAGGCTCCAGGGCCGGCTGATCACCGGCAGCCGCCAGTCCGCCGCCTCCGCCTGGGCGACCAGATCGGGCCGCGAGAGGGCTGCGGGATAGGGGCGGCCCCGATCGGGCAGGGCGATCACGCTGACGGACCGCTGGATGGTGAACCCCGAGGCGTGTTCACGCGCGGCGATGCGGCGGAACTGGTCGGGCAACAGGGCGCGGATCGTCGCCCACTGGTTGGGCGAGCCGAAGATGCAGGCCCGGCAGCTGAGCCGGCTCCAGCCCAGCTGGTAGGCGAGATGCGGCGTGACCCCGAAGCGCTCGATGATCCGCCACACCTCGGCTTGCGCCCAGCCGTGGAGTGGCCGCCAGTGATCCACCCGCCGCGGCGGCGCGCGACCGCCGCCGGTGGCGGTGCGATGCGGTTCGAAGGTCGCGTAGCGGGCCCGCCCCGGGCTTTCCTCGGCCCGCTCACCGGTCACCACCAGGGTGCGGCCCTTTAGGAACCGGGCCTGGCCGCGGATCGCGGCGGCGAGGACCTCGATCTTCAGCACGCTCGAACACCATCTCACCCGCAGGTCGGCGCTGACCTGGGGAAAGCGGCCGCGCCAGCCGGGCGGCCCGGCGCCGCCGGCGCGGCCGAGGCCGCCGCCCGGCAGCTCGAAGACGACCGCGCCGGTCGGGTCGCCCTGTCGGTCCATCTCGCCGAGGAAGCCGCCGACCCGCCACGACCGATAAAGTGGCACGCCGAAATAGCCGGCGAGCGCGCGGCAGCAGGGGAGGGTGCAGGGCCAGTCGACGAACGGCTGGTCCCCATCCACATCATGATGATGGAGCTCGATGCGCGAGGCCGGGACGCCCGCCTCCAACAGATGCAGCAAGCAGGCCAGCGAATCCTTGCCGCCGCTGAAGGCGACCGCGATGCGGTCGTAGCCGCCGAGGTCCGGCCCGGTCACGGCCGCCGATCCAGGCCGGTGTAGAGGCCGGGCGCGGCGTCCATGTCGCCAGGATCGCCGGCGAAGGCGTCGAAGACCGTCATCCAGCGGGCCATCTCCGGCCGGTCGTCCTGGCGCTCCGCAACTGCGGCCTGCCAGCGCGTCAGGCTGCGCGGCGCCAGGGCAGCGTTTGCCTCGATCTCCGCCGGATCGAGCAGGCCCTCCTGGCGAATGAACTCGGTCATCGAGCCGGGGCGCGGCGTCGCGCCCCGCGCGCCCTTGACCGTCCGGCGCCAGAGTCCTTCGACGTTGCGCAGGCGGGGTTTGGCCCGGGCTTCGATCAGCACGATCTGGCGCAACTGGGCAGAGGGCAGGCCGCGGATTTCCGCCGGCCGTGCCGCCGTGCAGTAGAAGCAGGCGCTTTTGGGCGGGACCGGCAGGCCCGCCGCAGCGATGCGGCGCTCGCAGTCGTCACGGCGCCAGCCCCATTCCCGCAAGAGATAACGGTGCTCGTAGAGCGGGTCGTCGAGGCTTTGGACGGCGCGGTAGCGCCGGTCGTCGGCCGGGCTGGCGTCATAGCCGATCAGCTTGATCACCCGCCGGCCCGCGGCCCAGGCCGCGACGGCCGGCGGCCAGGTGCGGGCCCAGGCGTGTTGCGGCGCGGCCTTCCACTTCTGCGAACAGGTGCCGCGGCCGAAGGCGATGCCGGGCAAGGTCCCGTTGGTCAGCAGGTTCTCGGTCAGGGTCCGATAGGCCGGCCAATTCTTGAAGTTCTTCGGCGTGTAGCGGACGATCGCCGAGGGCACGCCGCGCTCGGCGAGCCAGGCGCGGAACACCGGCACGAAGGCCAGGGTCTCGCGCTTCTCGGCGCCCACGTCGGCGAACAGCACCTGGTCGACAGGTTCGCCGCGCTCGATCAGCTCGACCAGCATGGCGGTCGAATCGACGCCAGCGCCCCAGGCGGCGAGCACGGGCGCGCGCTCGGAAAGAGGAACCATGGGCCGTCTCCGGATTTCGCCGGCGAAGGCCCCTGCCTGCGCCCGGCTCGTCCGGCGCCGCCCTCCCTTTCGCCTCCAGCCGCTTGGCTCAGGGCCGGGGCGCGTCGGTCCGGATGGGGTAGGGCAGGGCGGTCCCCATCCGGCTCCGCACCGCGCGCCGGGTGCTCGTCGACCCGCAGGGGAAGGCGTAGACGTGGTTGCCGCGATGGCGCAGGCGTCGGAACGGGCCCTCGCGCAGCGCGCGTTCGATGTAGGCGCCGCCGGATTCTCCAGGCGCCAGGGGCGGGGCGCCATGCCGGCGCAGGGTCTCGTAGGCGTAGCGGGCGCCGGTGTCGCCGTGCTTGAGCTTCATTAGCGCCCGCGAGCTGATCACCGTGGCGTCGTCGGCGACCCACAGCGTGCGGGCGGTCGCACGGCCGAGATAGAGCGCCGACGAGGCGGCGTAGATGCCGCCGTAGTGGCCCGCGAAGGTCATTTGGCCGGACCGGTCTACGCGAGGCACGGGGTCCGAATAGGCGAGGCAGACCGAGTACAGCGGGCGGCCATCATCGCCGGTCTTGTCCTGGGCGAGACCCGCCAGGGCCTGGCGCAGGAACCAGGTCTCGGCGTTGCCAGGCACGTGGTCGAGCAGCAGGAAGCGGCCGAGGTCGCAGGATCGCGCGCCGCCCGCGCCATAGGCGTCGGCGGCGCGAGGCTGCACCGGCACGCTGAACACCGCCACCCCGACAAGGCCGGCGGCGCGGTTGCGGCGGGCCTCCATCAGGCCGTAGGCGGCGATCGCCACGGGGTATGACCCCGAATAGTGGTGCCGCACGATGAAGCCGCGCGCCTCGGCCGCGCCGCTCAAGCGCACCACTCCGTAGCGCCTGGGGTCGAGCGGTTCGCGTTGCGGGCGGTAGGATTGGCGACGCTCGCGCCAGCGCAAGGCGACGAAGGGAAGATCGAGCTGCATGGGAGCCTCCTTGAGGGGCCGATCCCCCGCTCCACGCCGCCCTGGCTTTCTCCTCCCGACCCGCGTGGCTGTTGGCCCGCGCGAGAAGACCCGCCGGAGGGGACCGGCGGGTCGGGTGTCGCTGCAAAGAGAACGAGATCTACGAGAGCAAGGCGCGGCGGATGTGGGTGGCGTAGGCGCCCACGGCCTTCCAGTACGCCGCCATCACCCCCTTGTTCTGGGCCCAGCTGATCTGCGCCCGGCGCCTCGCGTCGGCGGCGAGATCGCCCAGGACCGCCGCCAAGGCCGCGGTCACCGCCGGATCGGGGCGGCGCAGAGCCGCCACGGCCGGCAGGGCCAGCACGGGGTTGCGCACCTCCCGGCGTGCGCTGCGGGACGCCGCCGGGTTCATGGGACCGTTTCCGGCGCCGGCGGCTGCTCGAAGCTTCAGACCATCACCTGCTCCGCCCAGGCCTCGGGCGGCATCGCCTTCGCCCAGCAGCCGCAGGTTGGCCGCCAACCGATCGAGCTCGTCGGGGTACTCGCCGGCTTCGCCGAGGGAGACCACCAGCTGGGCCAGCATCGAGGTAGTCTCCATCAAGGCGGCGCGAACGGCCGCCCCGGGCCCAAGCGGCGCATCAGGATCGAGGCTGACATCGGCGAACAGCGGATCCTGATCGTCCTCCTGCAGGGCGACGATCCGCAGGCTGTGGGCGCCATCGGCCTGGGCGTCGCCGAGGAGGCCTGCGTCGGCCTCGAGCCGGGCGGTTGCGGCCGCCAAGGCCACGGCGGGATCTTCGGCCTGCACCGTGAACGACCCGTAGGTCGGAACATCCTGGGCGGCCACGACGTCGAAGGTTCTCATGGTCGCCTCCCTCACGCTGCCAGGCCGGCGAGCACGCGCCGGATGACCGGATCCTTGGCCAGCAGGGCGCGTTTGCCGGGACGGAACGCCGCCGCGCCGTGGCCGGCGCAGTAGGGATCGGCTCCGTCCGTGGGCCGCCCGCAGAAGCTGAAGCCCGCCGCCTTCGGATCGCCGATCGGCCATTTGCAGACATGGCCGCAGAGATCGGCCATCGAGGCGATCAGCCCAGGACCCTCTGGGGCCGGCGGCGAGGCGGCGACCGGAGCGGCGATCATCGGGACGCGGACAACTGCGCGCGCGGGGGCACGGCGCCGAGGGCGCGGCGGGGACGCCGGCCGGGGTCTCGGCCGCACGGGCGGCGGCGGAGTCGGGAGTCTCGTTGGCCTTGGGGCGGACGATCACCGTCATCTCGCCGTTCAGCTGGTCCGA
>CALEOQ010000511.1 GCA_937910255.1 uncultured Caulobacteraceae bacterium
GGACGGTCTGCGGAGCGTGGGGCTGGGGGGCGCGCTGGCGGGCAACGGGGGGGGGACCGCGGGGGTAGGGTGCGCGGGCCAGTACCTATCGGTATTGCGCTACGGCCGCGTCGACGCGGCCGAGCGCCTCCAGAAGAGCCCCCAGCAACAGACGCGGTCGGATCTCTTCCGGTGACAGCTCGACGAGGTGACGAACGTGGGGAACCCCTGCCTCGAAGCGCCCGAGCTCGAGATGCAACACACCCATGAGCCACAATGCCTCGGGGCTGTCCGGGCGCAGGCTCAAAGCCGCCGAAAGCGGCTGCAAAGCTGCTTCGTGGCGCCCCTCGGTGAGGAGCGATCGGCTCTCCTGGAGGCGAGCGTCGTAGGAGTCTGCCTGCTGCCGGTCTCGTGCTTGCGCCGCCGCCACCCCGAGAAGCAATATTGTTGCTACCCCGACGACAACGCTGGTGGGCTTCTGCATGGCTTCCCTATCGAAATTAAATCTCGATCGCGCGCATTCTAACGCGATCGCCCCTCGAGCCATCGCCGTCGTCGGGGTGCTGGGCGCGGCCGCCGCGTTGCTCGGCGGCGGCGAAGCGGCCGGCCAGCAGGCCCACCGCGGCGCTCTCCACATAGCCCTCGACGCCGGTCACCTGGCCGGCGAACCGCAGGCGCGGATCGACCTTGAGCCGCAGGGCGCCGTCCAGCAGCCGGGGACTGTTGATGAAGGTGTTGCGATGCAGGCCGCCCAGGCGGGCGAAGACGGCCTTTTCCAGGCCGGGGATCATCCGGAAGATCTCGGTCTGGGCGCCGTGCTTCAGCTTGGTCTGGAAGCCGACCATGTTCCACAGGGTGCCCAGCGCATTGTCCTGCCGCAACTGGACCACCGCATAGGCCTTCTCATCGGGCTTGTGGGCGTTGGTCAGGCCGACGGGCTTCATGGGGCCGTGGCGCAGGGTCTCGCGGCCGCGCTCGGCCATGACCTCGATGGGCAGGCAGCCGTCGAAATAGGGGACGTGCTCCCAGTCCTTGAACTCCGACTTGGGGCCGGCCAGCAGGGCGTCGATGAACGCCTCGTACTGGTCTTTGTCCATGGGGCAGTTGATATAGGCCGCCGCGTCGCCGCCGGGGCCGACCTTGTCGTAGCGGGACTGGCGCCAGCAGACATCCATGTTCACCGACTCCACCGTCACGATGGGGGCGATGGCGTCGAAGAAGGACAGGGCGCCTTCGCCGGTCAGGTCGAGGATCGCCTGGGACAGGGCCGGCGAGGTGAGCGGCCCGGTGGCGATGATCACCTTGTCCCAGTCGGCCGGCGGCAGGCCGGCGACCTCGCCCCGGTCGATGGTGACATTGGGATGGGCCACGAGCCGCGCGGTCACGGCGTCGGCGAACCCGTCGCGATCCACCGCCAGGGCGCCGCCGGCCGGCACCTGGTGGGCGTCGCCACAGGCCATGATGATCGAGTCCAGCCGGCGCATCTCGGCATGGAGCAGGCCGACCGCGTTGCCGGCCCAGTCATCGGCCCGGAAGGAGTTGGAACAGACCAGCTCGGCGAGCTTGTCGGTGTGGTGGGCGTCGGTGCCGCGCACCGGGCGCATTTCGTGCAGCACGACCTGGGCGCCGGCCTGGGCGATCTGCCAGGCGGCTTCGGAACCGGCCAGACCGCCGCCGATGACATGGATAGGAGAGAGGCTCATGGGCGTTCCATTAGCAACGATCTGCAGACTTCGCGAGCCGGCCCTTGCGGGTGGGCGGGGCGCGCGCCTAGTTTCTCCGCCGGTGGCCGGCGACTCCAGGCGTTTCAAGCTTTTGGCGCGCCGGTCGGGGAGCTGAGATGAGCGACTTTTCTTCGGGTGATGCGCCCTTCTCTTCAGGGGATGCGGCCTTCGAGGGCTTCCGGCTGACGCAGGAGGCGCCGCGGGTCGTGCTGATCTGGGCGCTGTTCCACCTGATCGTCTCCTTCGTGAGCGCCACGGCGCTCATCCTGCTGGGCGGCGACTTCCTGCTGCAGGCCGACAACGCCGCCGAGATGACGACCGAGGAACTGGCCGTCTTCATGCGCGACATGGCCCCGGCCTATCTGACCCTGGCGCCCATCGGCCTGCTCGTCGTCTCGGTGGCGGCGGCGGCGGTCTATCGGATCTACCTGCGGCCCGAGGAGGCCGCCGAGCGCGGCTATCTGCGCTTCGGCGCCGATGAGATCCGGCTGATCGGCCTGACCCTCATCTATTATCTGCTGACCCTTGGCGGGGCGCTGGCCCTGTCCCTGCTGGCCGCCATCGGCGCGGGGCTCGCCTCCCTGGCGGGGCAGGGCGCCATGGCCCTGGTCGGGGGCGGCATGCTGCTGTTTTTCGGAGGGCTGTGGCTCTACGTCCTGGTGCGCCTGTCGCTGGCGCCGGTCCTGACCTTCGATCAGCAACGGCTGGTGGTGTTCGGGTCATGGAGCCTGACCCGCGGCCATTTCTGGGCGATGTTCGGCGCCTATCTGCTGGCGCTCGTCTCGATCATCGTCGTCAGCCTTCTGGCCATGGTGATCTTCGCGGCCCTGGCCGGGATCGCCACCGTCGCGATGGGGGGGAGCATGGCGTCGGTGGGGGAGGCCTTCCAGCCGGACTTCAGCTCGTTCGGCGCCTATGTTTCGATCCAGACCGTGCTCTATCTGGTGTTCAACGCCGTTCTCACCGCCATCTATTATCCGGTGATCCTCGCGCCGCAGGTGATGGCCTATAAGGCCTTCCGTCCCGCGCCGCAGGCGCAGGACGGCGGCGTCGCGCCCCTCGTCTAAGGACGCTCAGGCCTGGGCGCTCAGGCCTGCGCGCTTGGGCGGGCGCTCACCCGCTGATGCCAGGCGGCGAGATTGGCGTAGTTCGGGTCCATCTCCAGGCCGATCCAGGTGGCGAAGTCCACGGCCGACAGGGCGCAGATATCGGCGATCGTGAAGTCGTGGCCGGCGATGAAGTCGCGGCAGGCCAGCTCCCGGTCCAGCCACTTCTGCGCCCCGGCATAGGTCTCGCGGTTCGACTCGCCGAAGTCCTTGAACTGGGTCAGCAGGGCGGCGGTGTAGGGGTGGGCGTGGCGCCAGTAGTTGCCGATGGGCGTCATCAGCACGAACTCGACCCGACGGACCCACATGTCCACATGGGCCTTCTCCAGGGCCGTGCGGCCAAACAGCGGCGGCTCGGGGTGGGTCTCTTCGAAGTAGCGGCAGATGGCGACGGTTTCGGAAATGGGTACGCATCCGGTGAGGACCGCGGCGGCTAGGCTGTGAAACGCCGGGAAGTGGCTTAGGCGGCAAGCGCCGTGGGCGTCCAGTTCCAGGGCAACAACTCGTTGAGACGACTGGCCGGCAGGTCGTTG
>CALEOQ010000512.1 GCA_937910255.1 uncultured Caulobacteraceae bacterium
CCCCGACGATATGTCGTGCCATTCTCATCGCGATTAGGCGTGACACGGCGCCGTCCTTAATGTACACGTTCAACATGTTCTCTCGTCCACTCTTGTTTTTTTTTTCAAGCAGAAGACGGCATACGAGATTACGACGTGACTGGAGTTCAGACGTGTGCTCTTCCGATCTCCGAAGGCCCAAACCAGATCAGCCGGGAGAACGGCAGCCGCCGGATGGTGGTCCAGGCCAATGTCCGGGGTCGCGATCTCGGCGGGTTCGTCTCTGACGCCCAGGACCGGGTGGGGCAGATCGCGCTTCCCGCCGGGGTCTATCTGGACTGGGGTGGTCAGTTCGAGAACCTGAAGCGGGCCGAAGAGCGGTTCAGCCTCGTCATCCCTGTGGTGTTCGTCCTGATTGGAGTGTTGCTGTTCCTCGCCCTTGGCTCGTTTGCTGAGGCTGGTCTGGTCTTCGCCTGCGTGCCACTCGCCTTGATCGGGGGGGCCTTGGCCCTGCTGGCGAGGGGCATGCCCTTCTCCGTCTCTGCGGCGGTCGGCTTCATCGCCGTGTCAGGCGTCGCGACCCTGAACGGCCTGGTGCTCATGCAGGCCATCCGTCAGCGACTGACCGCGGGCCTGCCGCCCCGGGAAGCGGCGATAGAGGGCGCCTCAAGTCGCCTGCGGGCGGTGCTGACGACGGCGCTGGTCGCCATTGTCGGCTTCATCCCCATGGCCCTGGCGCACGGAGCCGGGGCTGAGGTGCAGAAACCCCTGGCGACCGTGGTCATCGGGGGGCTTTTGACCGCTACGGCGTTGACCCTTCTTGTGCTGCCGACCTTCGCTGCGAAGGCGGTCCGGCATCGGCCGACAGACGCCGCATGACCCTCGGGAGCTGGCTTGCCGCCACGGCGGGGCTGAAGTCCACGGCCGCGACCCTCTGCATCGGCTTCTTCCGCCGCGAGCGGTTGTCCCGAGCCTCGCTAGGACGAGGCCGGAGTGGGGGGGAGATTGGAGCGCGCTCTGCAAAAGTGGGATCCGGCCCTGGTCGGCGGCTCACCAATCCCACTCGACCGCCAGTCCGATCAGGCGGCGAGGTCCGGGCGCGCTGGCCGAGTAGCCGAGGGCCTCGCCGATGAAGCCGGCTTCCTGGATGTAGCGCTGGTCGAGGGCGTTTTTGGCGAACGCCGTGACGGTCCATGCTGAGCTGGACGGCCGAAACGCCAGGCGCAGGTCCAGGAGCCCGTAGCCGTCCTGCCACTCGTCCTGGATCATGTCCGGCGCGAGGGCGCGGGAGAGCTCCGGCCGGTCGTTGTCGTCGGAGAAGAAGAACTTCGAGCGCCAACTATAGACAGGGCGAAAGGCGAGCTCGCCGTCGAGAAGGGGCCAGACGATATCAGCGTGGATTGACGCTTGATGGTCCGGTGCGAGGCGGAAGCGGTTGCCCTCCACGGCGCCCGACCTCAGCCTGGCATGTCCATAGGCGTAGGTCGCGCCAACCGTGGCGGCGGGCGATGGCATGAACGTGGCCTCCACCTCGAGGCCATGCGCAGTCGCTCGACCAGCGTTCACGGTCCGCAGCTGCCCGGCTTCCACGCGGGTGGTCTGAAAATCGCGATAGTCGTAGGCGTAGACGGCCGCATCGAGCGCCAGTCGAAGGCGTGCCGGCCGCACCTTTGCGCCCAATTCCCAGGAGTCCACCACCTCGGCGGGCACGACGCCAAACCTGGCGGATCCCTGGGGCGTGGCAGGGGCGCCCGCCACCAGGACGGTCGGCCGCCGTCCGCGGGCATAGGTCCCGTAGACGCTGACCGTGGGGTTCGGCTCGTACCTCGCCGCAAGGCGCCAGCTCCAGCCGGAGTCTTCCAGATCGCTGGAAATCTTGTCGCCGTTGCCGAGGGTGGGCTGAAAAAGAAGGCCGTAGAGCGGCCATTCCGTCGACAGGCGTCCTGCGTCAGGGCCAGCCAGGTGCTGGAGGAACGCCTGGCGTCTGGCCTGGTCCATGCCTGCGGCTGCGATCACGCTGGCGAGGACGGAGGGCCCCAGCGGAACGGCCGGCGACACCGCGCTGGTCTTCTGGTCAGTTCCGAAACGCAGGCCGGCGGACACCTCCCAGCTGGTTCCGATGCGCCTTGTGGCGTCGGCGAAGATGTCGAGCGCCTGCACATCACTGAAGTTCTGGGTCCGCTCCAGGTGGAGCGCCTTGAGATTACCGGCGATGGCCAGCGCCGTCGTCCCCTCCAGTTCGTAGCCGCGGCGGGCGGCGAGACCGCGCAACTGATCGGCCAGGAACTGAGCTTGCAGGAGGACGTCGGCGGACTGGGGCCAGGGGCTGGTCAGGCGGCCCATCATGCGCGCCAGCTGGAGCCGCTCATCGATCACCATCGGCACCCTCTGGGTTCCATGTTCCTCGAAGAGGTTGACGCCCACGAAGCCTCGCCAGGCGCCGCGCCGGTCGTAGGCGAGGCGGATCTCCTGGTTGACCTGAGCGCTCCGTGTTTCCTCCAGCAGGCTCACGATCGGCAGGGCGAGGCCGTCGGCGTCCTGCTGGTCGTCAGCGGCGAAGCGCCGATAGGACGTCAGGCTCGACAGGGTGAGCGCCGGCGAGATGTCCGTCTCAAGCCCGAAGCTGGCCGAGAAGAGTCGCCGGTCCAGGCCGAGCGGCTGGTCGCGACCCTGGGCGTCCCGGGCCGACAGGGCCGGCGGGGTGAAACGGTCAAGGTCTCCCAGGGGCTGGCCAGACACCGGGTCGGCCGGCGCGAACAGGAAGGACTTCAGCGCCGGGCCGCTGGAGCGGTCATGTTGATAGTTGATGATCAGGTCAGATCGGAAGAGCGTCGTGTCGGGAAAGAGGGTAGATATCGGTGGTCGCCGTATCATTAAAAAAAAAAAAAAACACCATCACCGCCATCATAACCCCCCGCAGACCCTCCCCACCACAACCCCAAAGCCAAACCACCCACCTACACCCCCACC
>CALEOQ010000513.1 GCA_937910255.1 uncultured Caulobacteraceae bacterium
TAGTGGAGGTCATCCAGTGGCGACGTAATAGTCCTGTATTTGGGGGGGGGGCGGGGGGTGGGGTGGGTGTGTTTTTTTTTTCAAGCAGACGACGGCATACGAGATTACGACGTGACTGGAGTTCAGACGTGTGCTCTTCCGATCTGGCTTCTGTCGCAGACGCGGTCCGCAGAACGACCTGGGATCGACAGCTTCGGCTGAGGTTCCAGGGGGTGGCCCTCGCGGTTACGCGCGGGCCGAATTCGTTTTTGCGGGCTACGCGTACGGCGCCTTTCGCTTTGGAGGCTCCGGAGTTGGTCTTTGAAATGGTCAAAGTCACGCGGGCGGACCGCCGTCTGTAGGGAAAATTAAGAGCGATATGGATCGTCAGAACATCCGCATCCGGCTCAAGGCCTTCGATCACCGCGTGCTGGACCATTCCACTCGTGAGATCGTCAATACGGCCAAGCGCACCGGCGCCACCGTCAGGGGTCCCATCCCCCTGCCGACCCTTATTGAGAAATTCACCGTCAACCGCTCGCCGCACATCGACAAGAAGTCGCGCGAGCAGTTTGAAATCCGCACGCACAAGCGTGTGCTCGACATCGTCGACCCCACCCCGCAGACCGTGGACGCGCTCATGAAGCTCGACCTGTCCGCCGGCGTGGACGTCGAGATCAAGCTCTAAGGGGACCAGCCGATGCGTACCGGCGTGATCGCCAAGAAGCTGGGCATGGCGCGCTTTTTTGATGAAAGCGGCGTCCATGTTCCCGTCACCGTCCTGAGCCTTGAAGGCTGCCAGGTCGTGGCGCACCGCACCCAGGAGAAGGACGGCTATGTCGCCCTTCAGCTCGGCGCGGGCTTCAAGAAGGCCAAGAACACCACCAAGGCCCTGCGTGGCCACTTCGCCAAGGGCGAAGTGGAACCCAAGCGCACGCTCGGTGAATTCCGTGTGTCTGAAGACAATCTGATCGATGTGGGCGCTGAGATGAGCGCCGAGCACTTCGTCCCCGGCCAGAAGGTCGATGTGACGGGGACCACCATCGGTAAGGGTTTCGCCGGCGCCATGAAGCGCTGGAACTTCGGCGGCATGCGCGCCACCCACGGCGTGTCGGTGTCCCACCGGGCCCACGGCTCGACGGGTCAGCGCCAGGATCCCGGCAAGACCTTCAAGGGCAAGAAGATGGCCGGCCACTACGGGGTCGAGACCGTCACCACCCTGAACCTGACCGTCTGGCGGGTCGACGCCGAGCGTAACCTGATCATGGTCAAGGGCGCGGTCCCCGGGTCCGAGGGCTCCTTTGTCAAGATCCGCGACGCGGTGAAGTCCGCTCTGCCGGCCGACGCCCCCAAGCCGGGCGGCGTTCGCAAGTCCGGCGAACAGGCGTCCGCGCCTGTTGCGGAAGAAGCTCCGGCTGAAGCGCCGGCTGCCGAGGGCCAGGAATAATGAAGCTCGACATCATCAAGCTCGACGGCGGCAAGGGCGGTTCGATCGACCTGTCCGACGCCATCTTCGGCATCGAAGAAATCCGCGGCGACATCCTCCAGCGGGTCGTGACCTGGCAGCTCGCCAAGCGTCGCGCCGGCACGCACAAGATCCAGGTGCGTAACGAGGTCTCGCGCACCGGCAAGAAGATGTACAAGCAGAAGGGCACCGGCGGCGCCCGTCACGGCTCGCGCCGGGCGGCTCAGTTCGTCGGCGGCGCCAAGGCCCACGGTCCCGTGGTCCGCAGCCACGCCTTCGACCTGCCCAAGAAGATCCGGACGATGGCCCTGCGCCACGCCCTGTCCTCGAAGGCCAAGGCCGGCGCCCTGGTGGTGCTGGACTCCGCGGTCCTCTCCGAGGCCAAGACGGCCGGTCTGCGCGCCAACTTCGCCAAGCTCGGCCTGACCAATGCTCTGGTCATCGCCGGTCCCGAGGTTGACGGCAACTTCCGCCTGGCCGCCCGCAACATCCCCAATGTGGACGTGCTGCCGAACGCCGGCCTGAACGTCTACGACGTGCTGCGTCGCCACACCCTGGTCCTGACCAAGGACGCGGTGGACGCGATCAATGCGCGTTTTGCTGAGAAGGAAGCTGCGTGATGGCTGAGCCGACCGCCCGCCACTACGACACCGTCCTCGCTCCGGTGATCACCGAAAAGGCGACCCTGCTTTCCGAGCAGAACAAGGTCGTCTTCCGGGTCGCCGCCGATGCGTCGAAGGACGAGATCGCCGCCGCCGTCGAAACGCTGTTCAAGGTCAATGTGACCAAGGTCAACACCCTGAACGTCAAGGGCAAGACCAAGCGTTTCCGCGGCATCACCGGTCGTCGTTCCGACGTCAAGAAAGCCATCGTGACGCTGGCCGACGGCCAGTCGATCGACATTACGACGGGGCTCTGATCCGATGGCCTTGAAACAATTCAATCCGACTTCGCCCGGCCGTCGCGGCCTGGTGCTGGTCGACAAGTCCGAGCTCCACAAGGGCCGTCCGGAGAAGTCCCTCGTCGAGGGTCTGACCAAGTCCGGCGGTCGGGGCGGCGGTGGCCGTATCGCTGTCCGCTTCCGCGGCGGCGGCGCCAAGCGTCTGTACCGCAAGGTCGACTTCAAGCGTCGCAAGTTCGACGTGGTCGGCGTGGTCGAGCGGCTGGAATACGATCCGAACCGCACCGCCTTCATCGCTCTGGTGAAGTATGCCGACGGCGAGCTGGCCTATATCCTGGCCCCGCAGCGCCTGAAGGCCGGCGACGAGGTGATCGCCGCCGAGAAGGCCGACGTGAAGCCGGGCAACGCCATGCCCCTTCGCGCCATGCCCATCGGCACGATCATCCACAATATCGAGCTGAAGCCGCTGAAGGGCGGGCAGGTGGCCCGTTCGGCCGGCGCCTACGCTCAGCTGGTCGGCCGCGACGCCGGCTACGCCCAGATCCGCCTGAACTCGGGCGAACTGCGCATGGTCCAAGACAGCTGCATGGCCACGGTCGGCGCCGTCTCGAACCAGGACCATATGAACGAGGTCCTCGGCAAGGCTGGCCGCTCGCGTCACAAGGGTCGTCGCCCGCACGTTCGCGGCGTCGCCATGAACCCGATCGACCACCCGCACGGCGGTGGTGAAGGCCGGACCTCCGGCGGTCGTCACCCGGTGACGCCGTGGGGCAAGCCGACCAAGGGGCGCAAGACCCGTACCAACAAGACGACGGACAAGTTCATCATCCGTTCGCGCCATGCTCGGAAGGCCCGCTAAGTCATGACCCGCTCCGTCTGGAAAGGTCCGTTCGTCGACGGATACCTGCTCAAGAAGGCCGAAGCCGCTCAAAGCTCCGGCCGCAAGGACACGATCAAGACCTGGTCGCGTCGCTCCACCATCATGCCGCAGTTCGTCGGCCTGACCTTCGGCGTCCACAACGGCCACAAGCATGTGCCGGTCCTGGTCTCTGAAGAGATGGTCGGCATGAAGTTCGGCGAGTTCGCTCCCACCCGGTATTTCCCGGGTCACGCGGCCGACAAGAAGGCCAAGAGGAAGTAGTCATGGCCAAGCAAGCGAAAGCGCGCCGCCTGGCGTCCGTCGAGGCCATGGCCAAGGTGCGGACCCTGCGGATCAGCCCTCAGAAGCTGAACCTGGTGGCCCAGTCGATCCGTGGCCTCAAGGTCCAGCAGGCGCTGAACGAGCTCGAATTCAGCCACAAGCGCATCGCTCGCGATGTCCGCAAGGCGCTGTATTCGGCCGTTTCCAACGCCGAAAACAACCACAACCTCGACATCGACACCCTGGTCGTCGCCGAGGCCTTCGTGGGCAAGAACCTGGTGATGAAGCGCTTCCATGCCCGTGCGCGTGGCCGCGCCTCGCGGGTCGAGAAGCCCTTCTCCGAGATCACCATCGTGGTCCGCGAACTTGGTGAGGCTGCCTGATGGGCCAGAAAATCAATCCGGTCGGGCTTCGCCTCGGCATCAACCGCACCTGGGACAGCCGCTGGTTCGCCGACGGCCGTGACTACGGGCGCCTGCTGCACGAAGACCTGAAGATCCGCAAGGAACTGAAGAAGCGTATCGGCCAGGCCGGCGTTTCGCGGATCATCATCGAGCGTCCGCACAAGAAGTGCCGCATCACCATCTATGCGGCGCGTCCTGGCGTGATCATCGGCAAGAAGGGCGCCGACATCGACAAGCTCCGCAAGGACCTGTCGGCCCTGACCGATGGCGACGTTCACCTGAACATCGTCGAAATCCGCAAGCCGGAAACCGACGCCCAGCTGGTGGCCGAGAACATCGCCCAGCAGCTCGAGCGCCGGATCGCCTTCCGTCGCGCCATGAAGCGCTCGATGCAGTCGGCCATGCGCCTGGGCGCCAAGGGCGTCCGCATCAACGTTTCGGGCCGTCTCGGCGGCGCGGAAATCGCGCGGATGGAATGGTATCGCGAAGGCCGCGTGCCGCTTCACACCCTGCGTGCGGACATCGACTACGGTTTCGCCGAAGCCAAGACCACCTACGGCATCATTGGCGTGAAGGTCTGGGTGTTCAAAGGCGAAGTGCTCGAGCACGACCCCATGGCTCTGGATAAGCGCCTGGCCACCGAGTCCGGTCCGGCCGGCGAGGGCGGTGGCCGTGGTGATCGTGGTGATCGTGGCCCGCGCCGCGACCGCCGCGACCAGGCTGGCGCGTAAGGATTACTAGTCATGCTGTCTCCTAAGAAGACCAAGTTTCGGAAGCAGTTCAAAGGGCGCATCCATGGTGCGGCCAAGGGCGGTTTCACGCTGAACTTCGGCTCGTACGGCCTGAAGTCTCTCGAGCCGGAACGCGTCACCGCGCGCCAGATCGAAGCCGCGCGTCGGGCGATCACCCGCCAGATGAAGCGTCAGGGCCGCGTCTGGATCCGGATCTTCCCGGACCTGCCGGTCACCGACAAGCCGGCCGAAGTGCGGATGGGTAAGGGCAAGGGTTCGGTCGAGTACTGGGCCGCGCGCGTTCACCCGGGCCGCATCATGTTCGAAATCGACGGCGTGCCGGACGATATCGCTCGTGAAGCCCTGCGCCTCGGCGCAGCCAAGCTGCCGGTGAAGACCCGCATCGTCACCCGCATCGATCCTATCGCGGAGCACGCGTGATGAAAGCCGCCGACGTCCGGGGGATGACCCCCGACCAGATCGCCGACTCGCTGCTGAACCTTAAGAAGGAGCAGTTCAACCTGCGCTTCCAGGCGGCGACCGGCCAGGTGGAGAAGACCCACCGAGTCAACGAGATCCGCAAGGATATCGCCCGGCTGAAGACCATCCTGCGCGGCAAGCAGGCCTCGGCCTAAGGAGACCATTGATGCCGAAACGAATTCTTGAAGGCGTGGTCGTCTCCGACAAGGGCGACAAGACCATTGTCGTAAAAGTCGAGCGCACCATCCTGCACCCGGTGCTGAAGAAGATTGTCCGCCGCTCGAAGCGCTATCACGCGCACGACGAGGGCAATGTGTACAAGACGGGCGAACGCGCACGCATCATCGAGTGTGCGCCGAAGTCGAAGCTTAAGACCTGGGAGGCTCTGCCCAAGCAGACCGCCCAGTCAACGACGTGAGAAAGGGTCTCATCCGATGATCCAGATGCAGACTAACCTCGAAGTCGCCGACAATTCCGGCGCGCGTCGTGTGATGTGCATCAAGGTGCTGGGCGGCGCTGGACGGCGCTATGCCGGCGTTGGCGACAAGATCGTCGTCTCCGTGAAGGAAGCCATTCCCCGCGGGCGCGTGAAGAAGGGCGACGTGCTGCAGGCCATCGTGGTCCGCACCTCTTCGGCCATCAAGCGCAAGGACGGTTCGGTCATCCGCTTCGACAAGAACGCCGCGGTGATCGTGAACAAGCAAAGCGAGCCGATCGGCACGCGGATCTTCGGCCCGGTTCCCCGTGAACTGCGCGCCAAGAACCACATGAAGATCATCTCGCTCGCTCCTGAGGTGCTGTGATGGCCGCGAAGATCAAGAAGGGCGACCGCGTTGTCGTCCTGGCCGGCAAGGACAAGGGCCGTCAGGGTTCCGTCGTCCGCGTGATGCCGAAAGAGGAACGCGTCGTGGTGGAAGGCCTGAACATGGTTCAGCGTCACACCCGTCCGACGCAGGGCGATCCCCAGGGCGGGATCAAGAACAAGGAAGCGCCGCTTCACGTCTCGAACGTGGCCCTCATCGACTCCAACGGCAAGCCGACCCGCGTCGGCTTCAAGGTGGATGGCGATAAGAAGGTTCGCGTCGCCAAGACGACCGGCGAGGTTATCAATGGCTGATCAGGCTTACGAACCCCGGCTGAAAACCGAATATCGCCAGCGCATCCGCGCGGCGATGAAGGAACAGTTCGGCTACACCAACGAGATGCAGATCCCCAAGCTGGACAAGATCGTCCTGAACATGGGCGTCGGCGAAGCGGTGGCCGACAGCAAGAAGATCCAGTCGGCGATCACCGACCTGACCAAGATCGCCGGTCAGAAGCCCGCGCCCACCCGCGCCCGCCAGTCCATCGCCGGCTTCAAGCTGCGCGAGAACATGGTGATCGGCGCCAAGGTGACCCTGCGCAAGGATCGGATGTACGAGTTCCTCGACCGCCTGGTGACCGTCGCCCTGCCGCGGGTGAAGGATTTCCGCGGCCTGAAGCCGACCTCGTTCGACGGCTATGGCAACTACGCCATGGGCCTGAAGGAGCACCTGGTGTTCCCCGAGATCAACTATGACCAGATCGAACAGATCTGGGGCATGGACATCATTGTCTGTACGACTGCGAAAACCGACGACGAAGCCCGTCAGCTTCTCCGGGAATTCCAGTTCCCGTTCAACGCTTAGGAACGGGAGAGGATAGAAGACATGGCCAAGAAAAGCGCAGTCAACCGCAACGAGAGGGTCAAGGCCCTCGTCAAGCAATACGCCGAAAAGCGCGCCGCGCTGAAGGCGATCGCCAATGACGAAAGCCTGCCCCTGGAAGAGCGTTTCGAGGCTCGGCTCAAGCTCGCCGAACTGCCCCGGAACTCGTCCAAGGTGCGGATTCGCAACCGTTGCGACGTCACGGGCCGCCCGCGCGGCTATTATCGCAAGCTGAGGATGAGCCGTATCGCGCTTCGCGATCTGGGCTCGTCGGGGCAGATCCCCGGCCTCGTTAAGTCGAGCTGGTAGGAGGGTCCAATGGTGAACGACCCCATCGGCGATCTGATCGCCCGCATCAAGAACGCCGCCATGCGTGGCCGCAGCAAGGTCTCCACGCCGGCCTCGAAGATGCGCGCGCGCGTCCTCGACGTGCTGGCCGAGGAAGGCTACATCCGCGGCTACCAGCTGGTGCAGAAGCCAGGCGCCTTCCCGGAGTTCGAGATCGAACTCAAGTACTTCGACGGCGCGCCGGTGATCGTTGAGATCCGTCGCGTGTCCAAGCCGGGCCGCCGCGTCTATTCGTCGATCAAGGACCTGAAGCCGATCAAGAACGGCCTCGGGATCTCGATCCTGTCGACGCCCAAGGGCGTCATGTCCGACACCGCCGCCCGCGACGCCAATGTGGGTGGTGAAGTGCTCTGCAGGGTCTACTGATATGTCGCGTATCGGAAAGAAGACGGTTCCCGTCCCGAACGGCGTGCAGGTGACGATCGCCGGTCAGACGGTCAAGGTGAAGGGCCCCAAGGGGGAGCTTTCCTGGACGGTCGCCGAAGAGATCGAAATCCGCCAGGAGGGCGGCGAACTGGTGCTCGCCAAGAAGGTGGAGACCACTCGCGCCCAATCCATGTGGGGTCTGTCCCGCACCCTGGTGGACAATATGGTCACCGGCGTCACCGAAGGCTATGAGCGCACGCTCGAGCTGGTCGGGGTGGGCTATCGCGCCGCGATGAAGGGCCAGATGCTGTCCATGCAGCTGGGCTTCAGCCACGACGTGGAAATCGAGGCTCCGGCCGGCGTTACGTTCGCCACGCCGAAGCAGACCGAAGTGAAGATCAGCGGCATCGACAAGCAGCTGGTCGGCGAGACCGCCGCCCGTATTCGCCGTATCCGTCCGCCGGAGCCCTACAAGGGCAAGGGTGTCCGCTACGCCGGCGAAAAGGTCCGGCGCAAGGAAGGCAAGAAGAAGTAAGCCATGGCGCTCTCTCCTCGTGACACCTCCAAGCGCCGCGCCGAGCGGAATCGCCGGCGCCTCCGCGCTCTCTCCAACGGTCGGCCGCGTCTGTCGGTCTTCCGTTCGGACAAGAACATCTATGCCCAGGTCATCGACGATGAACGCGGCGTGACCCTGGCTGCGGCCTCGTCGCTGGAAGGCGACAAGCCGGCCAAGGGCTCCGACAAGGACGCCGCCGCTCGCGTCGGCGCCCTGGTCGCCCAGCGCGCCATCGAAAAGGGCGTCAAGGACGTCGTCTTCGATCGTGGCGGCTACATTTTTCACGGCCGGATCAAGGCGCTGGCCGATGCCGCGCGTGAAGCCGGCTTGAACTTCTAGGGGTAAGCGAATGGCTCGTGGAAACGAACGCGGCGGCGGTGATCGCCGGGACCGCAATCGCGGTAACCCCGCGGACGACCGCGCCGACAGCGACATCGTCGAAAAGCTGGTGCACATCAACCGCGTCGCGGCGACCGTTAAGGGGGGCCGTCGGTTCTCCTTCGCCGCCCTGATGGTGGTGGGCGATCAGAAGGGCCGGGTCGGCTTTGGTCATGGCAAGGCGCGTGAAGTGCCGGAAGCCATCCGCAAGGCCACCGAAGAGGCCAAGAAGTCGATGATCCGCGTGCCGCTGCGCGAAAGCCGCACCCTGCACCATGACGGCAATGGCCGTTGGGGCGCAGGCAAGGTCATGGTCCGCGCGGCGCCTCCCGGCACCGGCGTGATCGCCGGCGGCCCGATGCGCGCGGTTCTGGAAACCCTGGGCGTCCAGGACGTGGTCGGCAAGTCGGTCGGTTCGTCCAACCCCTACAACATGGTGCGCGCCACCTTCGAGGCCCTCAAGGCCCAGGCGTCTCCGCGCCAGGTCGCCGCCAAGCGCGGCAAGAAGGTCAGCGACGTGATCGGCCGCCGTTCCGACGGCGCCTCGGCCGAGAGCACCGTCGCCGCCGACGTCGAAGGATAAGCGACATGGCCAGCATCACTGTTCGTCAGACCGCAAGCCCGATCCGCCGGGCCAAGGACCAGCGCGCCACCCTGGTGGGCCTGGGCCTGAACCGCGTGGGCCGGACCGCCACCCTGGACGACACCCCGTCGATCCGGGGCATGATCCGCAAGGTTCAGCACATGGTTGAGGTGGTGGAGGGCTAGGCCTTCCACCCCGATCCTGACCCCGCCTGGCGGGGTCTTCTTTTTCAAGCCGAGTCGGGGCCAAGGCCTCGGCGACAGATCTCGCTGGAGAGGCGCACATGACCAAGCTTAATGAACTTTCCCCCCGCGAAGGCTCCGTAAAGAGCCGTATGCGCGTGGGTCGCGGCCCGGGTTCGGGCAAGGGCAAGACCGGCGGCCGCGGCGTCAAGGGCCAGAAGTCCCGGACCGGCGTCTCCATCGCCGGCTTCGAAGGCGGCCAGATGCCGCTGCACATGCGCATGCCCAAGCGCGGCTTCAATGTTCATCGCGCGAAGGACTTCGCCGAGGTGAACCTGTGGCGCCTGGAGCAGGCCATCGCGGCCGGCAAGCTGGACGCCAAGTCCGCCATCGACGCCAAGGCCCTGGTGGCCGCCGGCGTCCTGCGTCGTGAGAAGGACGGTGTCCGTCTGCTCGGCAAGGGCGAGATCAAGTCCAAGATCGACATCACCGTCTATTCCGCCTCCGCCTCGGCCATCGCCGCGGTGGAAAAGGCGGGCGGCAAGGTGACCACCACGCGTCCGCAGGCCGAAGCCGCCGAAGGCTAAGGCCTACGGGCGTCCAGGGCGCCCTTGTCCTGGCCCGCCATCGTCGTCATCTGTGTGGCGACGACCGGCCGGGCAGGGCGCTTTCATCGCATCTCCGGCCTTGGTCGGATGACATGCGCCCGGGCCTCCCCTATGTGTGACCGGTTCTTAGACGCGGGGATCTAAATGGCTTCGGCCGCCGAACAACTCGCAGCCAATATGAACTTCGGCGCCTTCCAGAAGGCGACGGAGCTGCACAAGCGGATCGGGTTCACCCTTCTGGCGATGATCGTCTATCGCCTGGGGACCTATATCCCGATCCCGGGTATCGACCCGATCGCCTTCGCCCAGGCCTTCGAAGGCCAGGCCAGCGGCATTCTGGGCATGTTCAACATGTTCTCCGGCGGCGCCGTGGAACGTATGGCGATCTTCGCCCTGAACGTGATGCCCTACATCTCGGCCTCGATCATCGTTCAGCTGCTCGGCGCGGTCTATCCGCCCTGGGAGAAGCTGCGGAAAGAGGGCGGCGAGGCCGGGCGTAAGACGCTCAACCAGTACACCCGCTATCTGACCGTCGTGCTGGCGGTCTTCCAGTCCTTCGGCATCGCGATGGGCCTCTCCGCCAGCCAGGGGCTGGTCCAGAACCCCGGACCCTTCTTCATCGTCTCCACCGTGGTCACCCTGACCGGCGGCACGCTCTTCCTGATGTGGCTGGGCGAACAGATCACCAGCCGCGGGGTCGGCAACGGCATCTCTCTGATCATCTTCGCCGGCATCGTCGCGGTCCTGCCGCGGGGCATCTGGCAGATGTTCTCCATGACCCGGACCGGGGCCCTGTCGGGCGTCGGCATGCTGCTGATCATGGCCATCGCCATCGCCGTCGTGATCGCCATCGTCTTCATGGAGCGCTCGCAGCGCCGCCTGCTGGTCCAGTATCCCAAGCGCCAGCAGGGCAATCGCATGGTCGGCGGCGACACCTCCTTCCTGCCGTTGAAGATCAACACCGCCGGCGTCATCCCGCCAATCTTCGCCTCGAGCCTGCTGCTCCTGCCGACCACGGTGATGGGCTTCCTGGCGACCGCCGACCTGCCGCCCTGGGCGCAATGGCTGCCCGGCACGGTCGGCGCGCTGCAGCACGGCCAGCCGCTGTTCATGCTGCTGTACGGCGCCCTGATCATCTTCTTCTGCTTCTTCTACACCTCGATCGTGTTCAATCCGGACGATACGGCGGAGAACCTGCGCAAGTACGGGGGCTTCCTGCCGGGGATCCGGCCGGGCCGGCGCACGGCGGAGTATCTGGACTATGTCCTGACCCGCCTGACGGTGATCGGGGCGGCCTACATCACCATTGTCTGTCTGCTGCCCGAGGCGCTGATCGGGTTTTACAACGCGCCCTTCTATCTCGGGGGCACCTCGATCCTCATCGTGGTCACCGTCACCATGGACACCGTGACCCAGATCCAATCTCATTTGCTCGCCCACCAGTACGAAGGCCTCATCAAGAAGTCGAAGCTGCGGGGCGGCCGCGGGCGATCCTGAACGGGGATCGCTCGCTACACGTCGCGCCATTTCCGGCCGGCGGGGGAGGGTATTTGAAATGAATTTGATTCTGTTCGGCCCGCCGGCGGCGGGGAAGGGGACGCAGGCCAAGCGTCTGGTGAATGAGAAGGGCATGGTCCAGCTCTCCACCGGCGACATGCTGCGCGCCGCCATCAGCTCGGGCTCAGAGCTCGGCAAGCGGGTCGAGGGGATCATGCAACGCGGTGAGCTGGTCTCGGACGAGATCGTCATCGCCCTGATCGAAGAACGCCTGCCTGAGGCCGAGAAGGCCGGCGGCGCCATCTTTGACGGCTTCCCGCGGACGCTCGCCCAGGCCCAGGCCCTGGACGCCATGCTCGAGGGACGGGGCGCCAAGATTGACCTGGTCATCCGACTCAAGGTTGACGACCAGGCTCTGATGGACCGGATAGCTGGCCGCTACGCCGAGACCGCCCGTCCCGACGACAATCCCGAAAGCTTCAAGGTTCGCCTTGGGGCCTATAACGACCAGACCGCCCCCCTGCTTCCCTACTACCAGGACCAGAACAAGCTGGTGGAAGTGGACGGCATGGGGTCGATCGAGTCGGTGGCCCAGGCCATCGACGGCGCCATGACGGCCCCGCGCCCCTAGCGCGAGGCCCAAGACGCCACCCGAAGACGCCGGAAACTCCCGGAGTCTTCACCTTCGCCCACCGGAATGACCAGAAATGTGTCGTTCCGCCATTGACGGAAACGCAACGATCCATATAACGGGGCGCTTCCGCGAAAGGGCGCGAAGGACGTGCGGCTCCTATTGAGCCGGGCGCCGTTCGCGCATCTCTGCGTGACCAGGAGATTACCCCAGTGGCCCGCATCGCAGGCGTCAACATTCCTACGAACAAGCGCGTCGTGATCGCGCTGCAGTACATCCACGGCATCGGCCAGGCCAAGGCCGCCGAGATCGTTCAGAAGGTCGGACTCGAGCCCGCGCGGCGCGTGAACCAACTGTCGGACGCCGAGGTTCTGCAAATCCGTGAAGCCATCGACCGCGACTATATCGTCGAGGGCGACCTTCGTCGCGAGACGGCGGTCAGCATCAAGCGTCTGATGGACCTGGCCTGCTATCGCGGCCTGCGCCACCGTAAGGGGCTGCCGGTCCGTGGTCAGCGGACCCACACCAATGCGCGCACCCGCAAGGGCCCCGCCAAGCCGATCGCCGGCAAGAAGAAGTAATAAGAGAGCTTAGCCGATGGCCAAAGAACCGGCGCGCGTCAAACGGCGTGAGCGCAAGAACATCACCTCCGGCGTGGCGCACGTGAACGCCTCGTTCAACAACACCATGATCACGATCACCGATGCGCAGGGGAACACCATCTCCTGGTCGTCGGCCGGGATGATGGGGTTCAAGGGTTCGCGTAAGTCGACCCCCTACGCCGCCCAGATGGCCGCCGAGGACGCTGGCCGCAAGGCCGCCGAGCACGGCGTCAAAACCCTGGAAGTGAACGTTTCGGGCCCCGGTTCGGGTCGTGAATCGGCGCTGCGGGCGCTGCAGTCTGTCGGCATGACCATCACCACCATTCGTGATGTGACGCCGATCCCGCACAACGGCTGCCGTCCGCCCAAGCGCCGGCGAGTCTAAGGACTGGCGTTTCGCATCCCCCAACGCCGGCCCGCGTTTCGCGGCCGGCGATCCTGCGTTTAGGGACACCCATCCGTGATCGAAAGAAACTGGAACGAGCTCATCCGTCCCGAAAAGCCGCAGATCGAGACCGGTTCCGACGCCAGCCGCAAGGCCCGCATCGTTGCTGAACCTCTCGAACGCGGCTTCGGTGTGACGCTGGGCAACAGCCTGCGGCGCGTGCTGCTCTCCTCGCTTCAGGGCGCGGCCGTGTCCGCCGTCCAGATCGACGGCGTGGTGCACGAGTTCTCTTCCCTCGAGGGCGTCCGCGAAGACGTCGTCGACATCGTCCTGAACATCAAGCAGCTGGCCGTGCGCATGCACGCCGAAGGCCCCAAGCGTATGACCCTGCGCGCCACGGGTCCGGGCGTGGTGACCGCGGGGCAGATCGAGACCCCCTCGGACATCGAGATTCTCAACCCCGACCACGTGCTCTGCACCCTGGACGACGGCGCCAATGTGCGCATGGAGTTCACCGTCCAGACCGGCAAGGGCTATGTGCCCGCCGAGATGAACCGGCCGGAAGACGCCCCCATCGGCCTGATCGCCGTGGACGCCCTCTATTCGCCGGTCAAGCGCGTCGCCTACCGTGTCGAGCCCACCCGTCAGGGCCAGAGCCTCGACTATGACAAGCTGATCATGGAAGTGGAGACCAACGGCGCGGTCAGCCCGGTGGACGCCGTGGCCTACGCCGCGCGCATCCTCCAGGACCAGCTGCAGATCTTCATCACCTTCGAAGAGCCGAAGAAGAAGGTCGAAGGCGAGGCCAAGCCCGAGCTGCCGTTCAACCCGGCCCTGCTCAAGAAGGTCGACGAACTGGAGCTGTCGGTCCGTTCGGCCAACTGCCTGAAGAACGACAACATCGTCTATATCGGCGATCTGATTCAGAAGACCGAAGCCGAGATGCTGCGGACGCCGAACTTCGGCCGCAAGTCGCTGAACGAGATCAAGGAAGTCCTCGCCGGCATGGGCCTGCACCTGGGCATGGATGTGCCCAACTGGCCGCCGGAAAATATCGAAGACCTCGCCAAGAAGTTCGAAGACCAGATGTAGGACGTTTCTGCGCTGGCTTCGGGCCGCTTCGGCGGCCGGGCCCCGCGAAGCCGCGACAGCGGTGGAGGGCCTCGGCGCTTCGCTATGACCCAGGCGGGAGCAGGCTGGGATTGATCAGACGAGGCGTCGCCCCAGACGGGCGAACCGCCAGGCGGGCCAGAGCGCCCAGGAGACAGAGATATGCGTCACGGTTATGCGCACCGTAAACTCGGCCGCACCAGCGCCCACCGGACCGCCATGTTCGCCAATATGGCCGCCAGCCTGATCAAGCACGAGCAGATCGTGACCACCCTGCCCAAGGCGAAGGAACTGCGTCCCTTCGTCGAGAAGCTGGTGACCCTGGCCAAGCGCGGCGATCTGCACGCCCGTCGTATCGCCATCAGCCGCGTCCGTGACGTGGAGCAGGTGGGCAAGCTGTTCGCCACCATCGGCCCGCGCTATGGCGCCCGCAATGGCGGCTATATCCGCGTGCTCAAGGCCGGCTATCGCTACGGCGACAACGCCCCCATGGCGGTGATTGAATTCGTGGACCGCGATCCGTCCGAAAAGGGCAAGGACAGCGGCCCCAAGCCTGAGGCCTACGGCGAGGACTAAGGTCCCGCACCTCCAGGTGAGTTTCAGAAAGCCCCGGGCAGAAATGTCCGGGGCTTTTTCGTGTCCGGTCGCCGCGCGCAAAATGCGCCTTGACGATATAATTGCGAAAATGGTGAACTATTACGGAGAATGAGAAGGAACGCCGCCGTGGACACAGCTCACCTGACTGCGACCCCCATCTATCGCGATCCGCGCCAGGCCCTGGACTGGCTGGAGGCGGCGTTCGGCTTTGAGATCACCACCCTGCTCACCGACGACCTTGGGGCGATCGCCCATGCGGAAATGGGCTTCCACGGCGCCAGCATAGGCGTGGCCGGTCCCTGGTCTGGCGAGATCCTGGGGGCCACGCGCATGCAGAGCCCGGCGGCCCTGGAGGGGCAGGCGACCCAGCTCTGCCGGATCGACCTTCCGCCGAGCGTCGACCTCGACGCTCATCACGACCGGGCCCGGGCGGCCGGCGCGCAGATCACCCAGGCGCCGGAGGACCAGTTCTATGGCGCGCGGACCTATCGCGCCCTGGACCTCGACGGCCACGTCTGGACCTTCAGCCAGGCGGGTCGGAGCGTTTCCACCGCCGAGATGGAGGCCGCCACCGGCCTGAAGGTGGTGATGACTCCAGACCCCGCGCCGACCCCAGACGCCCCCCGCTCGGCGGTGACGCCCTATGTCTCCTATGCCGATCCGGCCGCGGCCTATGGCTGGCTGGAGCGGGCGTTCGGCCTTGAGCCGCGGATCTATGTCACCGATGACGCCGGCGGCCTGGTCCATGCCGAGATGGCGTTCCGAGACCACACGATCGGTGTGTCCAAGGCCTGGTCGGAGCGCCACGCCGTCCCCGGCGACGTCGGCGGCCGCAACACCCAGTCGGTCCATCTGCAGCTTCTTCAGGACATCGACGCTCATCACGCCCGGGCGGTGGCCGCCGGGGCGGAGATCATTCGCCCGCTGGAGACCCAGGCCTATGGGGACCGGACCTATCTGGCCCTCGACCTGGAAGGCCACATTTGGTCCTTCGGCCAGACGGTGGCGCCCATGTCGGTGGCCGAATGGGACGACAAGCTCGGCACGCACACACAGCTGCGCCCGGCAGAGCCCCGATGAGCGCGGCGCTGGACCGCACCCTGGCGGCCCTGGCCGATCCGGCGCGTCGCCAGGTGGTGGAGCTGTTGCGTGAGCGACCGCGCCCGGCCGGCGAACTGGCGCGGGAGACCGGCCTGTCGGCGCCGGCCATGAGCCGCCACCTGAAGGCCCTGCGCCAGAGCGGCCTGGTGGAGGACACCCATCCGGCCTTCGACGCCCGGGTGCGGGTCTATGCCCTGCGGCCCGAGCCCATGGTCGAGCTGATGGCCTGGCTGGCCGAAAGCGAGCGGATGTGGAATGAGCAGCTTCTGGCCTTCAAGGCGCATGTGGAAGGCCAACCGTGACGTCCAAGGTCTATGTCGCCCTGCGGGTGAAGGCCACACCCGCCCGGGCCTTCGGCGCCTTTGTCGAGGAGATCGGCGCCTGGTGGCGGCCGAGCCCGCTCTTTCAGACCACGCCGCGGGCGCCCGGCCGGCTCGCGTTTGAGACCGGGGCAGGGGGCCGGCTGACCGAAACCCTGGAGGGCGGCAAGGTGTTCGAGATCGGCCGCATCCTGCACTGGGCGCCGCCGGAGCGGCTGGTGTTCTCCTGGCGCCAGGCGAGCTTTCCGCCGGACCTGCACACCGAGGTGGAGGTGCGCTTCGATCCCGTCGGCGAGGAGACGCGGGTCAGTATCGAGCACCGGGGCTTCACCCGCGTGCCGGTCGAAAGCGCCGCCAGGCACGGTTTTCCCGACCAGGTTCTTCAGATGCGGCTGGCCGACTGGTGGCGAAGCCAGTTGGCGGGCCTGGCGACGCGGGTCTAGAGCATGGCGGCGGTTCGGCGCGTCCCCTCGGGGCGGCCGTAGGTTACGGGGGAATGCGGCGTGAGCGAGCAGGGTACGGCAGGCCAGGGACCAGGGGGGCAGGGGCAGGGGCGCCGCGCCGCCTTCGGCTTCATCTTCGCCACGGCGCTGATGAACAGTATCTCGTTTGGCCTGATCATTCCGGTCCTGCCCAACCTGATCAAGGCCTTCACCGGCGGCGACACGGCGGAGGCGGCCGAATGGAATGTGATCTTCGCCGTCACCTGGGGCGCCATGCAGTTCATCTGCGGCCCCCTGCTGGGCCTGCTGTCCGACCGTGTGGGCCGGCGGCCTGTGCTGCTGGTGTCGATCTTTGGCCTGGCCCTGGACTTCCTGATCATCGCGGTGGCGCCCAACCTCATGTGGCTGCTGATCGGGCGGGTTCTCAACGGCATGACCGCGGCCAGTTTCTCCACCGCCGGCGCCTATGTGGCCGACGTCACCGCGCCTGAGGGCCGGGCCAAGGCCTTTGGCTGGATGGGCTCGGCCTTTTCGTTCGGCTTCCTGATCGGCCCGGCCCTGGGCGGCGCCCTGGGCGACATCGACCTTCGGCTGCCCTTCTATGTGGCCGCCGGGCTCTCCCTGCTGAACGGCCTCTATGGGCTGTTCGTCCTGCCGGAGTCCCTGCCGCCGGAGCGCCGCACGACCCGCTTCGACCTGGCCCGGGCCAACCCGCTGGGTTCGCTTCGCCTGCTGCGCTCCCAGCCCGACCTGCTGGGCCTGGCGGGCATCGGCTTCCTGTTCCAGCTGGCCCAGACCGTCCTGCCCACCGTCTTCGTCCTCTATACGGGCTATCGCTATGGCTGGAGCCCCTCGATCATGGGCCTGGCCATGATGGCGTCCGGCGTGGCCGGCGTGATCGTTCAGGCGGTGCTGGTGGGGCCCGTGGTCGCGCGGATCGGCGAGCGGGGCGCCCTGATGCTGGGCTGCGCGGCCGGCGCGGCGGGCTTCGCTTGGTACGGCTTTGCGCCGAGCGGCCTGCTCTATATGGCCGGGGTGCCGATCTTCGCCCTGATGGGCTTCCTGATGCCCGGTCTCCAGGGCCTGATGACCCGCCGGGTCGCGCCGAACCAGCAGGGCCAGCTCCAGGGCGCCAACCAGAGCCTGCAGGGGATCGCCTCCATGGTGGGCCCAGCCCTGTTTGGCCTCAGCTTCGCCTGGTCGATCCGTCACGCCGAGGTGCTCCAGGCGCCGGGCCTGGCCATCTATCTGGCCTCGGGCCTGCTGGTCGCCGCCCTGGTCCTGGGAACCCGGGTCGCCCGGGCGCCCCTGGCGATCGCCCCAGCCTGAGACCGGCGGCTCTCCGTGCTATAGGCGTCATCTTTGCGCCCGAAAGCTTCTCCAAAGGGCGTGGTTCGACCGTTCCACGGAGACGCCATGCGCGCCGCACGCCTGCTCCTTCCGGCCCTCGTCCTGCTGGCCGCCTGTTCCGACCCCGCCGGGCGCAGCGCCGCCCAGCCGGCGCTGGCCCAGCCGACCCGCTCCCCGCCCGAGACGGCGGCGGACATGAAGACCTCCTTCGCCCCGGTCGTCCGCAAGGCCGCCCCGGCCGTGGTCAACATCTCGGCGCGCCGCCTGGTGCGCCGCCAGGCTGATCCCTTCTGGGACCTGTTCGGCATGGGCGCGCCCCGGGGCCGGGTGGAAGGCTCCCTGGGCTCGGGCGTCATCGTCCGCGCCGACGGGGTGATCATCACCAACAACCACGTGGTGGCCGGCGGCCAGGAGATCATCGTCGCCCTGGCCGACCGCCGGGAATTCCCCGCCAAGCTGCTGCTGGCCGACGAACGCACGGACTTGGCCGTGCTGCAGATCGATCTGGGCGAAGAGCGCCTGCCGGTCCTGGCCATCGATGATTCCACCGACGCCGAGGTGGGCGACCTGGTGCTGGCCATCGGCAATCCGTTCGGGGTGGGCCAGACCGTGACCAACGGCATCATCTCGGCGCTCAACCGCACCGCCGATCCCAGCGGGGATGCGGCGGCCAGCTACATCCAGACCGACGCGGCGATCAATCCGGGCAATTCCGGCGGCGCCCTGGTGGACATGGACGGCGACCTGATCGGCATCAACAGCTTCATCGTCTCCCGCTCGGGCACCTCCAGCGGGGTGGGCTTCGCCATGCCCGCGGCCATGGTGCGCCGGGTGGTGGAGACCGCCGTCGGCGGCGGCCAGCGGGTGGAGCGCCCCTGGCTCGGCGCGCGCACCCAGACCGTCACCGCAGAGATTGCCCGCTCCATCGGCATGAGCGCGCCGCAGGGCGTGCTGGTAGCCGACGTCTGGCCGGGCGGCGCGGCGGCCCGGGCGGGCCTGCGCCAAGGCGATGTGATCCTCAGCGTCGATGACCAGGCGGTCAGCGATGTGGGCGGCCTGAACTATGCGGTGGGCACCCGCCGCCTGGGGGAGACCCTGCGCCTGGGCGTGCGCCGCGAGAACGGAACCACCGCCAACCTCAACCTGCGCGCCGAGGCCCCGCCGGCCACGCCGGCCCGGGACGAGCAGACCCTGAGCGGCCGTCATCCCTTCGATGGCGCCACCGTGGTGAACCTCTCGCCGGCCGTCGCCGATGAGCTCGGCGTCGATCCCTTCCAGGGGCCGGGCGTGATGATCGTCCGGGTCGGCCGCGGCTTCTCGCTCAACGCCGGCCTTCGCCCCGGCGACATGATCCGGTCGGTCAACGGCCGCGAGATCCGCAATGTCCGCGACCTGATGGCCGCCGCCGGCGCCGAGGCCGCCGGCTGGCAGGTGACGATCCAGCGCAACGGCCAGGAGGTCACGGCGAACTTCCGCCTGTAGGGGAGGCGGCTGTCGTTCTGGCTGGGGTCGCCTTCAAGCCAACATTCTAAACGTCCGCGATGGGTGGAAAGCGGACGTCAGCAAAGCTAAGGTAAACGGATGGGTGCACTTCGTGGGATAGCTGTTTGGTTAGTACCGCCCATTCTGGCGAGTGCGATCTGCACGTTGGTTTGGCGGGCTGTATCTGGCAACTCCATCTTTGATCGCCCAACCATCGGATATGGCCTTGCTTCCCTTGTCTTCACGGCAGCAGGCTCCACCATGCTGACGCTCGTCTTCTCCAGCATGTCGTCTCAAAGAGTCGTCCTCCGATATATCTGCCTTATCATCCTCGGAGCCGTGGCTGGAGGTGGTGCGATGCTCTTTCTAAGCGGCTCGTCGGAATTGGTAGCCGCTGGTGCTGTTTATGGAGTCGTGACGGCCTCGCTGTGGGTCATGACCCATTCACTGGTCTACCGCCGAGGTTGATGCCGAACGTCCGCAACGGATCGCGTGTGGTCACGGCGCCCAGAGCCGAAAACTGACTTCGGCTCGGCCCATCGGCCCGTCGCCCCCCCAAGTGGTTGCGGCGAGCGCGCCGCGCATTTGCTATGAGTCGCCCCATGGCCGATCTCTTCGAAGCCGCTGGGCTGACCCCGCACGCGCCCTCGCCGCTGGCTGACCGCCTGCGCCCGCAGACCCTGGGCGAGGTGGTGGGGCAGGATCATCTGCTGGGGGAGGACGGCCCCATCGGCCGCATGGCCCAGGCTCACCGCCTGGCGTCCATGATCCTCTGGGGGCCGCCGGGCACCGGCAAGACCACCATCGCCCGGCTGCTGGCCAAGGCGGCGGGTTATGAGTTTCAGCAGCTCTCGGCGGTCTTCACCGGCGTGGCCGACCTGAAGAAGGCCTTCGAGCAGGCCCGGGCGCGCCGGCTGGCCGGCCAGTCGACCCTGTTGTTCGTCGACGAGATCCACCGCTTCAACCGCGCCCAGCAGGACGGCTTCCTGCCCTTTGTGGAGGAGGGGATCGTCACCCTGGTGGGCGCCACCACCGAAAACCCGTCCTTCGAGCTGAACGGGGCGCTCTTGTCGCGCTGCCAGGTCTTCGTGCTCAAGCGCCTGGACGACGAGGCCCTGACCGCGCTCTTGGCCAAGGCCGAGGCCTTCGAGGGCCGCGCCCTGCCGCTGGAGCCCGAGGCCCGTCAGGCGCTGGTGGCCCTGGCCGACGGGGACGGCCGCTACCTGCTGACGCTCGCCGAGACCCTGTTCAACATCGGGTCCGCCAAGGCGCTGTCCACCAAGGAGCTAGGCGCCATCCTGCAGAAGCGCAGCCCGGCCTATGACAAGGACCGGGAGGAGCACTACAACCTCATCTCGGCCCTGCATAAGTCGATCCGCGGTTCGGACCCGGACGCGGCGCTCTACTGGCTGGCCCGCATGCTGGCCGGCGGGGAGGACCCGCTCTATCTGGCGAGGCGGCTGATCCGCACGGCGGCCGAGGACATCGGCGCGGCCGACCCCATGGCGCTCGTCCTCGCCAATGCGGCCAAGGACACCTACGACTTTCTGGGCAGCCCTGAGGGCGAGATCGCGCTGGCCCAGCTGGTGGTGCATCTCGCCACCGCGCCCAAGTCCAACGCCGTCTATGTGGCCTTCAAGGCCGCGCAGAAGGCGGCCAAGGCGACGGGCTCGCTAATGCCGCCGGCCCACATCCGCAACGCGCCCACCCGGCTGATGCGCGACCTGGGCTATGGCAAGGGCTACGCCTACGACCACGACACCGAGGAAGGCTTCTCCGGCCAGAACTACTTCCCCGACGAGATGGAGCGACCGGTCTTCTATCGCCCGAAAGGCGAGGGGGCCGAAGGGCCGATCAAGGCGCGCCTGGACCGCTGGGCGGCGATCCGCAACGGCAAGGCCTAAGCCAAAGACCATTGTTCTCCCAGATGGCTCGATCTAGATTCGCATCGAGATTGGGGAGGTGGAGATGTCTGAGACCATCAACGCCAGGGCGACCCCCTGGCATCTGTGGGTCGTCGGCGTCGTCGCGCTGCTGTGGAACGGGTTCGGCGGCTACGACTATCTGATGAGCCATCTGCAGGGCGAGGCCTACTACCGGCAGGTGGGCATGAGCGAGGCGCAGATCGCCTATATGGCCGCCTATCCTACCTGGATGCACGCCGTCTGGGCGCTGGGCGTCTGGAGCGCTGTGGCGGGTTCGCTGCTGCTGCTGCTGCGCAGCCGGTTCGCCCTGCACGCCTTCATCCTCTCCCTGCTGGGCATTGTGGGCAGCAATGGCTACGCCCTGTTCACGCCGGGCGGCTGGGAGGTGATGGGCGGGGTCATGACCCTGGTGATCGCGGCGATCGGGCTGGCTCTGCTGGCCTATGCATGGGCGATGACCCGCCGGGGCGTTCTGCGCTAAGGGAGGCGGGTGAAGACCCAACGCGACATCCGACTCTCGGCCGACGAAATCGCCTTCGTGCGCGGCCTGGTCATCTATGAAGACGCCCACCTGCTGGCCCTGAACAAGCCGTCGGGTTTGTCCAGCCAGGGGGGGCGGGGGCAGGTCCATACCCTCGATGAGCTGTTGTTCGCCTTCGCCAAGCCCGGCAAGGCGCGGCCCCGGCTGATCCACCGGCTGGACCGCGACACCTCCGGCGTCATCCTGACGGCCAAGACCAAGCCGGCCGCTTCGGCGCTCGGCAAGGCGATGATGGCCCGGCGCTTCGGCAAGACCTATCTGGCGGTGGTCGCCCCGGGGCCGCCGGAGCCGCCGCAGGGGCTGATCGACAAACCCATGCGCCGCGAAGAGGTGGGCCGCGAGGCCTATATGCGGATCTGCGCCCCCGACGCCGAGGGGGCCGAGAGCGCCCAAAGCCACTACCGCACCCTGTCGGTGGGCGCCGGCGCAGCCCTGCTGGAGCTGTCGCCCCGCACCGGCCGCATGCACCAGTTGCGGGTTCACCTGGCCTCCCTCGGCCGGCCCATCGCCGGGGACGTTCGCTATGGCGGCGCGCTGAGCCTGGGCGGCCAGGCCTGTTCAGGTCCGCAGAGCGTCGTCGAGGGCAAGCGGGGAGGTCTCCGTGGCCGCCGTCGCCCTCCAAC
>CALEOQ010000514.1 GCA_937910255.1 uncultured Caulobacteraceae bacterium
CTGGTGTCTCTACCGAGATGCGTCGTGTTCTCGGCTTTGTGTTTCCGCGCAGAAGACGGCATACGCGATGACGACGTGACTGGCGTGCAGACGTGTGCTCTTCCGATCTCCGGCCCCCGGGCGTCCCCCGCCGCCTTCAGCTCTGGCGTCAGCGCCGTGGGCGACCAGACGAACAGGTCGCCGCCGGCCAGCCGGATCACCACCATGCGGGTGGGATAGGAAAACCCCAGGACGCCGACCTGCGGCCCCGCCGCCGTCCAGATGTTATCGTCCAGAAGCTGCAGCATGGCCGGAACAGGATCACGGCGCCGCCCGGCGGGCAAGCCGCCCCTAGAGCGCGGCGGCGTCCAGGCGGGCGCGCCACAGGGCCTGGCGGCGCTTCAGCTCGTCCATGCGGCCGATCTCGGGATAGTCCTCGCGCAGACGCTCCAGCTCCTCGAAGCGGAAGGCCTCGGCCCCGCCGTGCTGCGTCCAGGCGGCCTGGAGGCTGGCATAGGGACAGGAGCCCAGGCGCAGGGTGAACCACAGGCCGTTCTGCTCAGTGTCGACATGGCGGCTGGTCCCGACCCAGGCCTCGCCCGTCGCATTGCAGATGACGGCGAAGACGCCCCAGGCGGGCTTGCGTTCCTTATAGGCGGCCGTGGCGGCCCGGCGTGCGGCGCGATCCATCGCCCCCTCCTTGATTTCTACCCGGGTGATATAAATCGAATTATTGTCCGGGTAAATAGAGCGAGGCGCCTGTGACGGGCGGAGGGCGTCGATCCCATGCACCGTCATGGTCGAACTTGATCCGGCCATCGGTGAACACGGGGGCCGGTCTCGGTGTGCATGGACCCTCGGGTCAAGCCCGAGGGTGACGGAGAAGTTTGGGGGTCCCTCCCACGTCATCCTGGGCCTTGTGCCCAGGATCCCTCTCGACGCTCGCGCCTGCCCTCGACAGGGATGCTCGGCACAGGGCCGAGCATGACGGCGGGGAGGGGCTTGGTCCTGTGCGATCTCCGCCCGCCTGTCACCGAACCTTCACCGCGACAAAACGTCAGGCGGTTAGCCCCTTTGGTCATCCCGTGATATGGCCCCCTCCCCGCGGGTCGGGCGTTGCTTAGGTGTGTTCAAGGTAAGGACGGACGCAAATGGGTAGAGTTCTGGTGATCGGCGCGGGCGGCGTCGGATCGGTGGCGGTCCACAAGATGGCCATGTCGCCGGACATCTTCAGCCACATCACGCTGGCCAGCCGCACGCGGTCGAAATGCGAGGCCATCGCCGAGTCGGTGAAGGCCCGCACCGGGGTGGTGGTGGAGACCGCGACCCTGGACGCCGACGACATCGCCGCCACCACGGCGCTGATTCAGCAGGTGAAGCCGGCGCTCGTGGTGAACCTGGCCCTGCCCTATCAGGACCTGGCGATCATGGAGGCCTGCCTGGCGGCGGGCGTGAACTATCTCGACACCGCCAATTACGAGCCGAAGGACGAGGCCAAGTTCGAATACAGCTGGCAGTGGGCCTATCAGGACCGCTTCAAGGACGCCGGCCTGATGGCGCTGCTGGGCTGCGGCTTCGACCCCGGCGTGACCTCGGTCTTCACCACCTACACCGCCAAGCACCTGCTGGATTCCATCGAGACCCTGGACATCCTCGACTGCAATGGCGGCGACCACGGCCACCCCTTCGCCACCAACTTCAACCCCGAGATCAATCTGCGCGAAGTGACCGCGCCGTCGCGGCACTGGGAGAACGGCCAGTGGGTCGAGGGGCCGGCCCTGGCGCATAAGCAGGTGTTCGACTTCGACCAGGTGGGCGAGAAGAACATGTACCTCATGTACCATGAGGAGCTGGAATCCCTGGCCAAATTCTACCCTGAAATCAAGCGCATCCGGTTCTGGATGACCTTCGGCGACGCTTACCTGAAGCACCTCGACGTGCTGGGCAATGTGGGCATGCTGCGCATCGATCCGGTGATGTTCGAGGGCCGGGAGATCATTCCGCTGCAGTTCCTGAAAGCGCTCCTGCCCGAGCCGGCTTCGCTTGGGCCCCGCACCAAGGGCAAGACCAATATCGGCACGATCGCCACGGGGCTGAAGGACGGCGCGCAGAAGACCATCTACATCAACAATGTCTGCGACCACGAAGAGGCCTATGCCGAGACCGGCAGCCAGGCGGTCAGCTACACCACCGGCGTCCCGGCCATGATCGGCGCGGCCCTGATGGTCCAGGGCGTGTGGAAGGGCGAGGGCGTGTTCAACATGGAGCAGCTGGACCCCGACCCCTTCATGGACATGCTGAACAAGCACGGCCTGCCCTGGAAGATGCGGGAGTTGCCCGCTCCGCTGGACTTTTAGGGGCATGGAGACCAAGGCCGGCGGGGCCGGCGCCTTCGCGAAGTTCGAGCTTTCCCGCGTTCCCTCCCCCTGCTTCGTGGTGGATGAGACGGCCATCGCGCGCAATCTGCAGGTTCTGGCCGATGTGGGCGCCCGCGGCGGAGCCCAGGTGCTGCTGGCGCTCAAAGCTTTCTCGATGTGGTCGCTGGCGGGGCTGGTGGGCGAACACCTCGACGGGGTCTGCGCCTCGGGGCTCTGGGAGGCGAAGCTGGCCCGCGAGCATTTCCGCGGCGAGCTGACCACCTATTCACCGGCCTATAAGGCCGCCGACCTGACCGAGATCCTGCGGCTGTCGGACACGGTGATCTTCAATTCGCCGGACCAGATCGCGCGGTTCTCAGGCCTGATCGAGCAGGCCCGCGCGGCCGGTGAGACCTTCCAGATCGGCCTGCGCCTGAACCCCGAGCACAGCGAGGCCGAGGTCGCGAAGTACGACCCCTGCCAGATCGGTTCACGCCTGGGCTTTCCGGTGTCGCAACTGACGGCTGAGAGCCTGGCCGGTGTGGACGGCCTGCACATCCATGCGCTCTGCGAACAGGGCTTCGAGCCGCTTAAGCGCATCTGGGCCTCGCTGGAGCCGAAGATCGCCGGCGTCCTGGGTGCTCAGATCAAGTGGGTGAACCTCGGCGGCGGCCACCACATCACCCGCGCCGACTATGACCGCGAGGCGCTGGTCGCCTTCCTGCGCGATGTGAAGGCGCGTTTTGACATCGGCCTGTTTCTCGAGCCCGGCGAGGCCATCGCGCTGGACGCCGGCGTCCTGGTGGGGGAGGTGCTGGATGTCTTCGACAACGGCTTGGCCATCGGGATCACCGACATCTCGGCCACCTGCCACATGCCCGATGTGATCGAGGCGCCCTATCGCCCGGCCCTGCTGAACGAGGCCGAAGACGGGATCAGCCTTCGTCTGGGCGGCCCGTCGTGTCTGGCCGGCGACATCATCGGCGACTACCGGTTTGCGGCCAGGCCCGCGCCCGGGACCCGCATCGCCTTCCTCGACCAGGCGCACTATTCCATGGTCAAGACCAACACCTTCAACGGCGTGCCCCTGCCGGCCATCGCGCTGTGGAACAGCGAGACCGACGCCCTGCGGATGGTGCGGGAATTCGACTATACGGAATTCCGCGACCGCCTGTCCTAAAGCGCCCCGTAGGCCGCCTCGATCAGCCGCTTGGCGCGCGGATCGCCCAGCAGGTGGGCCGACTGCTTGTTCATCACATAGGCCCCGGCCAGCCCCGTCTGTGGGTCGGCGAAGGCGCAGGAGCCGCCCCAGCCGGAATGGCCGAAGGTCTCATCCCCCGGCCCCCAGGGATGCAGAGCCGCGTTGCGCATGACGCCGGCCCCCCAGCTCATGACGAAGGGCAGGACCAGATCCTGGCCAGAGATGCGCTCGCGGCTCATCTCGGCGATCAGGGCCGGCGACAGGATCATCTCCCCATCCAGCCAGCCCCCTTGCGCCAAGGCGCCCATCAGCCGGGCGAGCGCCGGCGCCGTGGCATGGCCATTGGCCGACGGGATCTCGGCCCGGCGCCACTCGGCCTGACCGCGGCCGCCGGGCGATGACCAGGGCTCCAGGAAGGCGGCCTTGGTGGGGACATTGATCTCGCCGAAGTCGGGAAAGGCCGGGGGCCGCTGCAGGTCGGCGCAGCGCCCGTGCTCGGCGTCCGGCAGGCCGATCCACAGGTCGAGATCGAAGGGCTGGGCGATATCTTCCCGCAGGGCCGTCCCCATGGTCCGCCCATCGACCCGGCGGAAGATTTCGCCCGCCAGATAGCCATAGGTCACCGGGTGATAGCCGCTGGCGGCCCCCGGCGGCCAGAGCGGCGCCATGGCCGCCAGCTTCGCGCAGACCGCGTCCCAGTCGAACCAGAGGGCGGGCTCGACGGCCTCGACGAAGCCCGAGAGGCCGGCCTGGTGCGACAGGGCCTGCTCGATGGTGATCGCGCCCTTGCCGCCCTGCGCGAATTCCGGCCAGACCTCTGCCACCGGCTGGTCGTAGGCCAGCCGGCCCTGGTCGGCCAGGCGGGCGACCATCAGGGCGGCGATCGCCTTGGTGGTGGAGAAGATCGGCGTCAGGGTTCTGGCGTCGAAGGCGGTGGTCCGCGCCCGGTCGGCGTGGCCGGCCCAGAGGTCGACGATCAGCGCGCCGTCCTTGACCAGGGAAAACCGCGCCCCCAGCTCCTGCCCCTTGCCGAAATTGTCTTCGAAGGCCGCGCGCACCGGCTCCAGGCCGGCGGCGCACTGGCCGTGGATCTCGGGGATGTCGGACGGCATGCGTTAGGCCAGGCGCTCCATGCGGACGTGGGGCGAGGTCGCCTTCAGCCGCTGGGCCATGGCCACGAGGGGCAGCTCGCTCGCCTTCCACATATGCGCCGCCGAGATGGTTTCGGCCACCCCGCCGACGGCCCGCGCCAGGGCGTAGGAGGGCGCCAGGCCATCCAGCACGGCGGCGCCATAGAGGGCGCTCAGCAGGTCGCCGGTTCCGTTGGGCGCCTTCTCGGCCCGCTGGTGGGCGGCCAGCCAGGCCTCGCGCCGGTCGGCATAGACCACGCCGATCTCATGCTCCCGCTGCACCGAGGAGACCACCACGGGCTTGCCCAGCATGCGCGCCGCGGCCAGGGCCTCGGTCGGCGTCCGGGCAGGCGCGCCGGTCAGCCGCTCCAGCTCCCAGGCGTTGCAGCACACCAGGTCGGCGCGAGGGACCAGGTCGGCGGTGATGGCCTCGGCCACGTCGCCCGGCACATAGAGCCCCTTGCCCAGGTCGCCCATGGTCGGATCGACGATGATGAAGGGCTTGCGCGCGCCGATGTCCCGGGGGGCGGCGCGCACCGCGTCGATGGCTCGCGCCGCGGCGCGGATCTGGGGGGCGCTGGCGAAATAGCCCGTCAGCACCAGGTCGGTCTGGGCGAACAGGCCGTTGGCCTCGATCCCGTCCAGCATGCCGTCGATCGCCTCGACCGGGACGGCGGCGCCGCCCGGCGGCCCCCAGCCGGGGTGACGGCCATAGAGCACGGTCGGCACGACCATGGCGTCCGCCTTGAAGGCGGCCAGCGCCTGGGCCTGGGCCGAGCCGCCGACGCGGCTGGCGGCCACATGACTTGAAATGATCAGGGTGAGGGGCATTGGCCCCATAGAGAAGCGCCGCGCCCCACCCCGCAAGGGGCCAGGACGCGGCGTCGCAAATAATTCGCCGCCCCGCAGCGAGAGCGGAAAATGAAGTTCTAGTAGCGGTAGTGATCCGGCTTGAACGGACCGGCTTCCGGCACGCCGATATAGTCCGCCTGTTCCTTGCTGAGCTGGGTCAGCTTGGCGCCCAGCTTTTCCAGGTGAAGCATCGCCACCTTCTCATCCAGATGCTTGGGCAGGGTGTAGACCTGCGTCTGGTAACGGCCGCCATTGGTCCAGAGTTCGATCTGGGCCAGGGTCTGGTTGGTGAAGGAGGCGCTCATCACAAAGCTCGGGTGACCTGTGGCGTTGCCCAGATTCACAAGCCGGCCTTCAGACAGGACGATGATCTTCTTGCCGTCGGCGAACTCCACGTGATGGACCTGATCCTTGATCTTGTCCCACTTGAGGTTGCGCAGGCCGGCGATCTGGATCTCGGAATCGAAGTGGCCGATGTTGCAGACGATGGCGTTGTTCTTCATCCGCCGCATGTGCTCGACGGTCAGGACGTCCTTGTTGCCGGTGGCGGTGACGAAGATGTCGGCCTTGTCGGCCACGTCCTCGACGGTGACGACCTCATAGCCTTCCATGGCCGCCTGCAGGGCGCAGATCGGATCGACCTCGGTGACCATGACCCGGGCGCCGCCATTGCGCAGGGAGGCGGCCGAGCCCTTGCCCACATCGCCATAGCCCATGACCACGGCGGTCTTGCCGGCCAGCATCACGTCGGTGCCGCGGCGGATGGCGTCCACCAGGCTCTCGCGGCAGCCATAGAGGTTATCGAACTTCGACTTGGTGACGCTGTCGTTCACATTGATGGCCGGGTAGGGCAGCTCGCCGCGCTCGGCCATCTGGTAGAGGCGATGGACCCCCGTGGTGGTCTCTTCCGAGACGCCCTTGATGGATTCGCGAATGGCCGAATAGAAGCCCGGCTTTTCCACCAGATAGCGCTTCATGACCGTGTAGAGGGCTTCTTCTTCCTCGTTCTGCGGATTGTTCAGGACGGTGGGGTCCTTCTCGGCCTTGGGGCCGAGCACGGTCAGCAGGGTGGCGTCGCCGCCGTCGTCGAGGATCAGGTTGGGGTAGCCGCCGTCGGCCCATTCGAAGATCTTGTGGGCGTATTCCCAGTACTCGATCAGGGTCTCGCCCTTTATGGCGAACACCGGGGTGCCGGCGGCTGCGATGGCCGCTGCAGCGTGGTCCTGGGTGGAGAAGATGTTGCACGAGGCCCAGCGGACCTCGGCGCCGAGGGCTTCGAGGGTCTGGATCAGGACCGCGGTCTGGATCGTCATGTGCAGCGAGCCGGCGATGCGCGCGCCCTTCAGGGGCTGGCTGGCGCCATATTCCTCGCGGGTGGCCATCAGACCGGGCATTTCGGTCTCGGCGATCTCGATTTCCTTGCGGCCGAAGTCGGCCAGGCTGATGTCCTTGACGATGTAGTCGGTCATGTCGTGGGGTCCTGCGGTCCTGTCGCGGGGGCGGGCCAGAGAAGCCTGCACATGCGGTTTTGGCGCTCTATAGCCGGGACGCCGGTCCGGAGCAAGGATCGTATAAAGATATCCTTATGTCTTCCTTACCATGCGTCGTCGGTTTTGCTCAGCGCAGCCCAGGCCCGTTCGGCGGCCTTGAGATGGTCAGCCCGCCGCGCCTGGAGTTCACCGGCCAGGTGGCCGGCGGCGTAGAGGGCCGCGCCCTCCAGGGCCAGACCCGTGAGCAGGGCTTCGGCTGAGACCGCATCGTTCAGGGCGCCCAGGGCTTCCTGCAGCTTCTTGGTCTTCTTGATCAGCCGCCGCGCGGTCTTGTCCTTGAGCAGCGGCCGGAAGGCCTCGGCGCCATAGCGCAGCTTCTTGGCCTGGATGCGGGCCTGGTGGCGGGCCTCGTCGCTGAGCTCCATCAGGTCGGCGCCCTTCTTCTCCAGCTTGCGCCGCCGCCGCGACAGGGCCTTGGCGGCGAAGTCTTCGGCCGTTCCGCCGCCCTCCTCCAGGGCGTCCAGCCAGGCCCCGGTCTCGATCCAGGCATAGAGCTCCAGCAGCAGGGCGCGGAAGCGGGTGGAGGCCACCGCCCCCCGGGCATGGGCGTGGGCGCTGCCCCGGGCGGTTTCCAGCGCCTGGCCCAGATCGGCCAGTCCGTGGATGGCGGCGGCCCCCTGGGCGGCCGGCCGATAGGTTTCGTCGATGAAGACGTCGAGGTTGCGGGCCTCGTCGCAGGCGCCGGCCAGCCATTTCAGCTCGTCCTTCAGGGGCTCGCGCCGGTCATCGGCGATCAGCGGCTTGAAGGTGGTCATGGCGCTGCGCAGCCGCCGGGCGGCGACCCGCAGCTGGTGGAGGGCTTCGGGGGAGTCGGCGCCGCGCAGGATCAGGCCATTGGCGGCGATCTGCGCCAGGGCCGAGCGGGCTATGGCCTGGAAGGCGGCTGCGGCGCTCATGCCCCGCTTGAGATCGGGCTGGTCGTGCCGCTTGGCCGAACGGCCGCCGTCGGCCAAGGCGAACCCCTGGTCGGCCTTGGTCTCGAAGCTGAGATAGAGGGGCGCCACCTCGAACAGCTCGCGGGCCAGGGCGAACAGGGCGGCGGGCGCGCCGGCCTTCAGCTCCAGCTCCACCTCGCAGATCGTCGTCTTGCGGCGGCCGGCGCGAACCTCGCCCTGGTCCACGGCGAGCTCCACCTGGGCGTCGTCGCGGCTCAGGAGGCGTTTGCGCCGGTGGACCTTGACGGTGAACAGGGGCTCCAGACGCGCAACCTCCTCAGGTCCGATCAGCTCGCGCAGGGCGGCGTGCTCGGGGTCAGGCAGGTCCCCCTCGACGGGCGTCTCGTCCTCCTGCCGCCGCAGGCCCGCACCGGCCTTCAGGGTCTGGAGCCGGCCCTTCGGCTCCTGGCGGATGCGCAGGCCCGCGCCCAGCTCGCGCAGGCGGCGTTCCGGCGTATCGAAATAGGTGGCGCTCAGATCGGCCGCACTGTCATCGACGCCCTCGGCGGCGGCCAGCAGGGCGTCGAGATCGGCGGGCTCGCAGAGAAATTTCAACTCGATCTCTTCGTTCGCCGTGCCCATGATCCGTCCTCTCGAAGAGTTTTCCTCCCGGGCCGGGCGGCCTATAGGGAGGGGAAATGCGATGACCCGGCCGCGCCGCCGACCAGGAGTGCTCCATGAACGCGCCAATCCGCCATGTCGACCCCGCCCAGCCGCGCCACGACTGGACGCTGGCCGAGATCGAGGCGCTTTTCGAGCGCCCCTTCATGGAGCTGGTGTTCGACGCCGCGGCGATTCATCGCCGGTGGTTCGATCCGTCCGAGGTCCAGCTCTCCCAGCTCCTGTCGGTCAAGACCGGCGGCTGCGCGGAAAACTGCGGCTATTGCAGCCAGTCCCAGCACTTCAACACCGGCGTGGCCGCCAGCAAGTTGATGGAGGCGCAGACCGTGATCGCCGCCGCCGCCGAGGCCAAGGCCGGCGGCGCCCAGCGCTTCTGCATGGGGGCGGCCTGGCGAGACCTGAAGGACCGCGACCTGCCCAAGGTGGCGGCGATGATTTCGGGCGTGAAGGCGCTGGGTCTTGAGACCTGCGCGACGCTGGGCATGCTCAAGCCCGAACAGGCCCAGGCGCTGAAGGACGCCGGCCTCGACTACTACAACCACAACCTCGACACCGGCCCGGACTATTACGATCAGGTGGTCACCACGCGGACCTATCAGGACCGGCTGGACACCCTGGCGGCGGTGCGCGACGCAGGTCTGTCCACCTGCTGCGGCGGCATTGTCGGCATGGGCGAGACCCGTCGCGACCGCGCCGGCTTGCTGCATGCGCTCGCCACCCTGCCGGCCCATCCCGACAGCCTGCCGATCAACGACCTGATGCCCATCCCGGGCACGCCGCTGGGCGACAGCGAGGCGGTGGATGGGCTGGAGTTCGTGCGGATGATCGCCGTGGCCCGCATCGTCTGCCCCAAGGCGGTGGTGCGCCTCTCGGCCGGGCGCGAGCACATGTCGCGCGAATTGCAGGCGCTGTGCTTCCTGGCCGGGGCCAATTCCATGTTCGTCGGCGGCAAGCTTTTGACCACCAGCAATCCGGACAAGGACACCGATGCGGCCTTGATGGCCGAGCTCGGCCTTCGCCCGATGGGGACCGGGGCGACCGTCGCCGCCTGAGCCCTTTCATTTCCGGCGCATGTCGGATTGGCGCCCCCCACGACGTCCTCGGGTCTAGCTTCGCCCTGTCGGGGCGCCTATCTGGCTGTGACGCCGAGGGGGAGTGCTGCGGTTGTCGTCTATCGTGTCCGTTAAGGGTCTGACCAAGACCTATGCCGGGGGATTCCAGGCGCTGAAGGGCGTCGATCTGGAAATCCGCCAAGGGGAGATCTTCGCCCTGCTCGGCCCCAATGGGGCGGGGAAGACCACCCTGATCTCGATCATCTGCGGCATCGTCAACGCCAGTTCCGGCCAGGTGCTGGCCGATGGCCACGACATTGTCCGTGAGTTCCGCCCCGCCCGGACCAAGATCGGCCTGGTGCCGCAGGAGCTGTCCACCGACGCCTTCGAGACCGTCTGGGACACGGTGAAGTTCAGCCGTGGCCTGTTCGGCAAGCCGCCCAATCCCGCCCATCTGGAAAAGGTGCTGAAGGACCTGTCCCTCTGGGACAAGAAGGACACCAAGATCATGGCGCTGTCGGGCGGCATGAAGCGCCGGGTGATGATCGCCAAGGCCCTGTCCCACGAGCCAAAGATCCTGTTCCTCGACGAGCCCACCGCCGGGGTCGATGTCGAGCTGCGGCGGGACATGTGGGAGATGGTCCGCTCCCTGCGCGAGAGCGGCGTGACCATCATCCTGACCACCCACTATATCGAGGAGGCCGAGGAGATGGCCGACCGGATCGGGGTGATCCGCAAGGGCGAGATCATCCTGGTCGAGGAAAAGGACGTGCTGATGCGCCAGCTGGGCGAGCGGCGCCTGACCCTCCAGCTGCAGAGCCCGCTGGCCGCCATTCCGCCGGAGCTGGCCGCAGAGCCCCTGGAGCTGGCGGCCGACGGCCACGAGCTGATCTACACCTTCGACGCCCAGGCCGAGGACACCGGCATCGCCGCCCTGCTGCGCCGGCTGGAGGCCAACGGCATCGACTTCAAGGACCTGCAGACGCGGCAAAGCTCGCTGGAGGACATCTTCGTCAGCCTGGTTAGGGCGCCCCAATGAACCTCTACGCCATCAAGGCCATCTACCAGTTCGAACTGGCGCGGACCTGGCGGACGCTGATGCAGTCCATCGCCTCGCCGGTGATCTCCACCTCGCTCTATTTCGTGGTGTTCGGCTCGGCCATCGGCTCGCGGATGGTGGAGATCGACGGGGTCAGCTACGGCGCCTTCATCATCCCCGGCCTGATCATGCTGTCGCTGCTGACCGAGAGCATCTCCAACGCCTCGTTCGGCATCTACATGCCGAAGTTTTCCGGCACGATCTATGAGGTGCTCTCGGCCCCCATCTCGGCGGTGGAGATCGTCGCCGGCTATGTGGGGGCCGCGGCCACCAAGTCGATCATCCTGGGGCTCATCATCCTGGCCACGGCGCGGATCTTCGTCCCCTACGAGATCGCCCATCCGCTGGTGATGGTCAGCTTCCTGGTCCTGACGGCGGTGACCTTCAGCCTGTTCGGCTTCGCCATCGGCATCTGGGCTGACGGCTTCGAAAAGCTGCAGATCGTGCCCATGCTGGTGGTCATGCCGCTGACCTTCCTGGGCGGCAGCTTCTATTCGATCAGCATGCTGCCGCCGGTCTGGCAGACGATCACCCTGTTCAACCCGGTGGTCTATCTGGTCAGCGGCTTCCGCTGGAGCTTCTATGGGGTGTCCGATGTGGACATCGGAATCAGCATCGCCATGACCCTGGGCTTCATGGCGCTGTGCCTGACCGCCATCGGCTGGATGTTCCGCACCGGCTACAAGCTCAAGGCCTGAGGCAGGGTTTCGGGGGCCTACTGGTCTTCCTCGAAGCGGGCGGCGACCAGGGCGCAGAGCGCTTCCAGGGCCTCGGCCGCATGTTCGCCCTCAGCGGCGATGTGGATAGTGCTGCCGGGACCGGCGGCCAGCATCATCAGCCCCATGATCGAGCGGGCGTCGACGGTCTGGCCGTCCTTGGACACCTGCACCTCGGCCTCGAAGGACGAGGCCAGCTTGACGAACTTGGCCGAGGCACGGGCGTGCAGACCCCGTTTGTTCAAGATTTCGACCGTACGCTCGGCGGTCATTTTTCGCCGGCCAGCACGTAGGAGGCCACGGAGATGTACTTGCGCCCCGCCTCCTGGGCGGCCGAGACGCAGTCCTCCAGACCGCAACGGGTGCGCACGCTGGCCAGCTTGATCAGCATGGGCAGGTTGAGGCCGGCGATCACCTCGGCCCGGGTCTGCTCCATCACCGAGATGGCCAGGTTGGACGGGGTGCCGCCGAACATGTCGGTCAGCAGGATGACGCCGCCGCCGGTGTCGGCCCGGGCGCAGGCGGCCAGGATGTCCATCCGGCGCCGTTCCATGTCGTCATCGGGTCCGATGCAGATGGCCTCCACCGCGCTCTGCGGTCCGACCACGTGCTCCATCGCCGATACGAACTCTGCGGCCAATCGCCCGTGCGTAACGATCACGAGCCCGATCATGGCAACGCTCTCAAAGGCTATCCCCTGTCGGCCCCGCCGCGGCAAGAATGCGGGCCAGAAGCCGGCTGTGATACGCGCCTTCCGCGCTTCATCCAAGTGCGTCCAGGGCGCGACCCAGTTTCGCAGGCGCCGAGTCCTCAAGCCCCGCGAGCGTTAGGGCGGGCAGCTCTACTTCAAGATGTCTCACAGTTTCGCGATCCGGCAGCCGTTCCCCTGGGCCGAGCCGCACCGCCAGGGCGATGGGCGCCAGGGCCAGGGCGGGGGTGGGCAGGACGCCCAGATTGCGCACCTCCATCAGTCCCGCCAGGCTGTCCGGCGCGCGGCCGAACAGTCGCCCGCCCGACCGCCAGACCAGCACCCGGTCATCGGCCACCAGGCGAAAGCCTCGCTCCAGGCATCTCAGGGCCAGGTCGCTCTTGCCTCCGCCGGAGGGGCCCTCGATCAGCACGCCGCGCCAGCCCCCTGCGTCGTAGCGGGCGATCAGGCCGGCATGGAGGATCACCGGCGGGCCTCGGGCAGGATGACGGTGAAGCGGGCCCCGGCCACGGCCGCATCGCCGGCCTCGCCGTCTTCCCCTTCGGCCTTGCGGTTCTCCGCCCGAACCGAGCCCTCGTGGGCCACCACGATCTGGCGGACGATGGAGAGGCCCAGGCCGGAATTGCCGCCGAAGGCCGCCCCCTTGGGCCGCGAGGTGTAGAAGCGCTCGAAGATGGATTCCAGGTTCTCCGGCGGGATGCCTGGCCCATCGTCGTCAATGGTGATGAAGGCCCGGCCCCGCTGCCGCGACAGGCCGACCCGGACCTCGCCGTCCGGAGCGCTGAAGGATCGGGCGTTGTCGATCAGATTGCGCAGCACCTGGCCCAGGGCGCCTTCCTGGCCGGAAACCATGACCGGCTCGACCCCGTCGGAGGGGGTGAAGACGACCCCCGGCTCACCGGTCCGGACGGTGGCCTGATAGAGGGACACCACGTCGGAGATCAGCCGTCGCAGGTCCACCGGCGTCGGCGTCTCGCGGGAAAGCTCGGCGTCCAGGCGCGAGGCGTTGGAGATGTCGGTGACCAGTCGGTCCAGGCGCTGGACGTCGTTCTGCAACACCGCCATCAGGCGATCGCGGGCCGTCGGCTCCTCCACCAGGCCCAGGGTCTCGACGGCTGAGCGCAGGGAGGTCAGGGGATTGCGGATCTCGTGGGCCACAGCGGCGGCGGACCGTTCGATGGCGTCGATCCGCTCCGACAGGGCGTGGGTCATGTCCTCCAGGGAGCGAGACAGGTCGCCGAGCTCATCGTCCCGGCGGGAGATGTCGGGCACCGAGATCGCGCGGGCGCGGGCCAGGCGAACCCGGTCGGCGGCCCTGGCCAGGCGCCGCACCGGATGGGCGATCAGCCGGTTCAGCAGCAGGGACGAGATCAGCGAGACGCTGATGGCGATCAGGATGAAGGGCAGCAGGGCGGCCCGCTCGGCGGCGATGATCTCATCCACGTCGCGGGCTTCCAGGGTGAGCACCCCCAGCACGGCCTTCACGTGCTGAATGGGGATGGAGACCGACACCACCCGCTCTTCGTCGGCGCCCATGCGCAGGCCCGCCCAGTGGACGCCGCGCAAGGCGGTGTTCACCTCGGCGCGCAGGGCGGCCTGGGCCTTGGCCGCTGCGGCGTCCTGGGGATCGTCCTCGCCGCTGAGATTGAGGTCGAGGCCTGGGCCGTCACCCCGGGTCCTGGCCGGCGGCAGGGTGCGCCATTCGACGCGGTCCGACACCCAGTAGGAATCGGCGATCAGTCGGCCCTCGGCGTCGAACAGCCGCGCCCGCTGGGAGCGGGGATTGGAGAGCAGCTGGAGAATCTCAGAGGCGTAGGCGGCGTCCATCATCGGCTCGGGCTCACCGACGGTGGCGGCCTGGTCGATGATGGTGGCGATCAGCTCGCCCTGGGTGGTCAGGCTGTCGATGCGGGCGTTGACCAGACCCCGGCGCAGTTCGTTCAGCACCAGGGCGCCGGAGATCAGGATCGCCAGCCCGAACAGATTCAGGACGATGATCAGCCGGCCCAGGCGCGAGCCGGGCAGCCACCGCCACCCCTCGCGCCGCGGCCGGCCCTCAGGACTCGCGGTACCGGTATCCGACGCCATAAAGGGTTTCGATCGCGTCGAACTCAGGGTCGATCTCGCGGAACTTCTTGCGCATGCGCTTGATGTGGCTGTCGATGGTGCGGTCGTCCACATAGACCTGATCGTCGTAGGCCGCGTCCATCAGGTTGTCGCGGCTCTTCACGAATCCGGGGCGCTGGGCCAGGGACTGCAGCAGCAGGAATTCGGTGACGGTGAGCTTCACCGGCCGGTCCTCCCACAGGCAGTCGTGGCGGGCGGGGTCCAGGGTCAGCTTGCCGCGCTTCAACGCCCGGGCCTCGGCCTCAGACACCGGTCCGGCGGCCGGCTCGGCGCCGTCCGCGCCGGCTCGGCGCAGAACCGCCTTCACCCGCTCCAGCAGCAGGCGCTGGCTGAACGGCTTGTGGATGTAGTCGTCGGCCCCGAGGTTGAAGCCGAGGATCTCGTCGATCTCGTCATCCTTGGACGTCAGGATGATCACCGGCAGCTCGCTGGTCCGGCGCAGGCGGCGCAGCACCTCCATGCCGTCCATGCGCGGCATCTTCACGTCGAGGATGGCCAGGTCCGGCGGCTCGTTCTCCAGGGCCGCAAGGCCGGCGGCGCCGTCATAGAAGGCCTTCACGGAATGACCGTGGCTTTCCAGGGCGAGGCTGACCGAGGTGACGATGTTCTCGTCGTCATCCACCAGGGTGATATTGGCCATGTGGGAACAGGGCTCCTTCAGGTCTTCGGAGACGTCAGGCCAAGCTAGTCCGTCGCCGCGGTGGCCTCAATGTGGCGCGCTAGGCCAGTCGAAGGTTAAATTCCCGAAAGAATTGCCCGTTCCGCGATCAATCGGACCTTAATTCTATTGGTCGATGCTCTGTCCTGGTCCTGGGGAGCGACCTGAGATGGAACGCGCCAAAGTGCATTACGAGGTTTTCGTCAAAAAGACGCCCGCCGCCGGGTGGACGCTGGAGATGGCGACGGAGAACCGCGCCCAGGCCCTGGCCGTGGCCGAGGAGCTGATCGCCGAGCGCCGGGTGGCGACCTCCCGCGTCACCAAGGAGACGATGGATCTCGAGACCAACGAGTATCGCAGCGTCAACATCCAGACCTTCGGCCTGCCTGACAACGTCAAGACCAAGAAGGAGCCGGAGCGGAACGATCCGCTCTGCGTGACCCCGCAGGACCTCTATACCGTCCACGCCCGTGAGCGGATCGGCCGGTTGCTGGACGGCTGGCTGGTGCGCCAGAAGGCGACGCCCTTCGAACTGCTGCACCGGGCCGACCTGGTCGAGAAGCTGGAAGCCTCCGGCGTCGAACTGCAGCACGCCATTCAGAAGATCGCCGTGCCCGAGGCCCAGGCCCGCGGGCTGGGCGTGCATGAGGTCATGCGCACCTTCCAGGCCCTGGTGAGCCGGACGATCGAGCGCCTGCTGGGCGACGCCCGTCGTGGCGGCCTGCCCGACGTGGACAAGGAAGGCTTCGCCGCCGCCGCCGAACGGGTCTCCCGCGAGCCCGAGCGCGCCTATCTGCTGGGCGCCGGCGTGGCGGCCTCCATCGCGCCGGCCCGGGACTGGACCGACAAGGTCTCCCGCCTGCTCGACCTGGCCGACGCCGCGCCGATCGCCGGTCCGCCCCGGGGCCTGGCCCTGCAGACCATCGAACAGCCCCTGGCCGAAATCCTCGGCTCCGCGGCGGGCCTCGAGGGCCTGCTCGGCAAGGACCTGGAGCTGGGCGTGCGGCTGGCGGCCATGACCCGTCTGGCCGCCCATCAGGCGGTCGACGCCCTGATCCGGGCCGAGCCATCAGTGGCCAAGATCATGCCCGAGCTGTCGGAGCCGGCCCAACGCCTCGGGCGCTGGCTGGCCACTGAGGACTTCCGGGCGGTGCGCAGCGCGATCACCAAGCGGGTGCTCAAGGAATTAAACGGACCCCGCCGCCTGATGCCACAGGACGCCGAGGCGGAAATCGATCTGCTCCGCGGCCTGGCCATGGCCCTGACCGCGGCGGCCGGCGACATGGTCCCCCTGGACGACGTGCATTCGGCCTTCGTCAACCGCTCCAAGATGCTGGTCACCGGCGACTTCGTGAACGCCTATCTCGGCTCGGGCCGCACCTCGATCGAAGAGGCCGAGGCGCTGATGTGGCTGGTGGAGAACGTCATCGGCTCGGCCAACAAGCGCCAGGCCGTGCGCTGGCTGTCGGCGGTGGTGGGCTCCCTGGCCTTCGAAAAGGCCGCCCGCAACGCCGAGGTGTCTGCGGCTCAACGGCTGTTTTCCCTGGCCAAGCTCTACCGCGGCCTGGGCCGTGGCGGGTTGGCCAAGGAGGACTATCAGCCGATCCAGCTGAAGCTCGGGGACCTGGGCGGCCTGGCCGAGGCTGACGCCAAGGTGACGCAAGGGGTGGCGCGGGCCAATGCGCCGGTGACCCATCGCTTGACCCTGCTGCTCAAGCTCGCCTGCGGCGAGGCCGCGCCCCTGGGGCCGGCGGCCGACCGGGCCAAGGCCGAGGCCTTGAAGCTGGTGCGGCTGGACGCGACCCGCGAAGAACTGGCCCGCTCGCCTGAGCGCATGGCCGAGGTGCGGACCCTGATTCAGGCTGCGGGCCTGGCGGCCTAGGCCCTCTGAAGGGCGCCGGCCAGCGCCTCCACCACCCGATCCACATCGCTGTCGGCCATGGCCGGATAGAGCGGCAGGCTCAGCGTGCGTTCGTACCAGGCCTCGGCGCCCGGCAGGCGCTGGTCGCCGTACCGTTCCCGGTAATAGGGCTGGCTGTGAACCGGAATGTAGTGGACCTGGCTGCCGATTCCCTTCGCGCGCAGGTGCTCGACGACCTCAAGCCGGGTCAGGCCCAGGGCGTCGAAGTCGATCAGCACGCTCATCAGATGAGGCGCCGCACGGCTCCAGGTCGGTGAGGCGGCGGGAACCACCTTGGGCGCCAGGGCGGCCAATTGCGCCACATAGCGCGCCGCCAGGGCCCGGCGCCGCGCGGCGAACCGCGGCAGCTTGGCCAGCTGCGACTGGCCGAGCGCGCAGAGCAGGTCGGGCAGGCGATAGTTAAACCCCGGCTCGGCCATCTCGTACCACCAGGGATCGCCGCCTTCGGGCCGCACCATGCCGTGGCTGCGGAAGCGGCGCATCCGCTCGGCCAGGTCGGCGTCGGTGGTGGTGATCATGCCGCCCTCGCCGGTGGCGATGGTCTTGACCGGATGGAACGAGAAAGTGGCGGCGGCCGACCAGCGCCCGCTGCCGACGGGGACGCTGACGCCGTCCAGGTGCGCGGAGCCCAGGGCGTGACAGGCGTCCTCCACCACCACGGCGCCCGCCGCCTGGGCCAGACCGGCGATGGCGGGGAGATCGACCACGTCGCCGCGCAGATGGACCGGCAGCACCGCCGCCACCCGGCGGCCCGTGGCCTTGGCCAGGGCTTCAGCCAGATCGGCCGGACGCATCAGGCCGCTCTGGGGATCCACGTCGGCGAACACCACCTCGGCCCCCACATAGCGGGCGCAATTGGCGGTCGCCAGAAAGGTGGTCGAGGGCGCGATGCAGACGTCGCCCTCACCGACCCCCAGGCCCAGCATGGCCAGGTGCAGGGCTGCGGTGCCGTTGGCGCAGGCCACCGCATGGGGCGCCTCCACAGCCTCGGCGAACGCCCGCTCGAAGGCCTCGACCCGGGGGCCGGTGGTCAGAAAGTCGTCCCGCAGGGCTGCGCTGACGGCGGCGACATCGTCATCCTCGATGGTCTGGCGGCCATAGGGCAGGAAGGGCTCGGGACGCGGGAAGGGTTCGGCCATGGCGGTCAGTCGGTGGCCCGGCGGCGGCGCGGCGGAACCCCGTCCTCGAGCAGATCCAGCAGCGGTGGGCCGCTCAGCCATTCGGAATTGGTGTCGCTGGCATAGGAGAAGTCCTCGGCCACCAGCGGATAGGCGCCGACAAAGGGCGTGCGGGGATACTCCACAAAGGCCGGCTCGATGGCGTACCGGTCCCCCAGATCGACGGTGGAGCGGGCGTCGTCCACCGAGATCATCATCTCGTGCAGCTTCTCGCCGGGGCGGATGCCGACCATCCTGTGGGGCAGGCCAGGCCCCAGGGCCTCGGCCAGGTCGGTGATCTTGGCCGAGGGGATCTTGGGCACGAAGATCTCGCCGCCGCGCATCACCTCCAGCGACGACAGGACGAAGTCCACGCCCTCGTTCAGGGTGATCAGGAAGCGGGTCATGCGCGGATCGGTGATCGGAAGCTCGGTGGCCCCGCGGGCGATCAGCCGCTGGAACAGGGGCGCCACCGATCCGCGGGAGCCGGCCACATTGCCGTAGCGCACCACGGAGAACCGGGTGCCGATGTCGCCGGCCAGATTGTTGGCGGCCACGAAGGTCTTGTCCGAGGCGAGCTTGGTCGCCCCATAGAGGTTGACCGGATTGCAGGCCTTGTCGGTGGAGAGCGCCACCACCTGCTTCACGCGGTTGGTCAGGCAGGCCCAGACCACGTTCTCCGCGCCCAGCACATTGGTGTGGATGCATTCCGACGGATTGTACTCCGCCGCCGGCACCTGTTTCAGCGCCGCGGCGTGGATGACGATATCCACCCCGCGCAGGGCGAGGGTCAGGCGTTCGCGATCGCGGACGTCGCCGAGGAAGAAGCGCATGCGGGCCATGTCTTCCGGGCCGTATCGCTCGGCCAGGTCGATCTGCATCTCATGCTGCTTCAGCTCGTCGCGGCTGTAGACGATCAGCTTGCGGGGGCGGGCGCGGGATAGCACCGCGTCGATGAAGCGGCGGCCGAAAGAGCCGGTGCCGCCGGTGACAAGGATGACCTTGCCGTCGAGGTCGAGCGAGGTTGGCGCGAAACGGCCCAAGGCGGCCTCCGAATGTGGCCCATGCGAATCTTAGCCGCAGTCTCGGGGCGCCCGCGTAAAGAGACCGCTAACCATAAGTGCGGCACACCGCCACGTATGGAACAGCCTTCGCGCCTGCGCCTCACAGCCCTTCCGGGCCTGCTCGCGGCCGGTCTCGGTCTCTTCGCCGCCGGTGCGGCGTCCGCCGCCGGCGCCCCCAAGGGCGGCGACAAGAAGAAGGGCGGCGGCCTGACCTTCCTGCAGTTCCCCACCCTGACGGCCACCGTGGCCGGCGAGCGGGGGCGCCGGGCGGTGATGACCGTCGAGGTCGGCCTGGACATCCCCGACGAGAAGCTGCGCGCCCACGCCGAGCTGTCGGAGCCCCGCCTGCGGGCGGCCTTCTCCCAGAGCCTGAGGGTCTATGGCGCGGGGCTTGGCCCATCGGCCCTGCCCAACGCCGACTATATCGGCCGCCAGTTGCAGCGGGACGCCGACCGGGTGCTGGGCAAGGCCGGGGCCACGCTGCTGCTGGGCACCATCCTGGTGAACTAAGCCGGCCGGCGCTGCTCACATGGCCGAGATGCCGCCGTCCAGCTTGAGCTCAGCGCCGGTCATGAACCGGCTCTCGTCCGACGCCAGATAGAGCACCGCATTGGCGATGTCGGAGGGCGCGCCGATGCGGCCCAGGGGCACCTGCCGGGCGAGCTTGGACTCCGCCTCCTCCTTGCCGAAGCGCTGGCGCAGGGGGTCGAGGATCGGCGTGTCGACGAAGGTCGGGTGAATGGAGTTGGAGCGGATATCCAGCCCCTGCTTGGCGCAATGCAGGGCGATCCCCTTGGACAGCAGCCAGACCGCCGCCTTGGAGGCGTTGTAGACCGGGCTGTTGTGGGCGGCGATCAGGCCGGCGATCGAGCTGATATTGATGATCGAGCCTGGCTGGGCGTGGCGCATGTACTTCAGGGCGTGCTTGGTCCCCAGGAAGACGGAATCCACATTGACGCTCATCACCAGCTTCCAGTCCTCATAGGACAGCTGCTCGATGTCGCCGCCCCGGCTGATCCCGGCGTTGTTGAGCAGCACCGAGATGCCGCCCATGGCCGCGTCGGCCTCTTCCAGGGCGTAGATCCACTGATCTTCCCGGGTGACGTCCAGGGGCAGGGCGAAGGCCGTGCCCTCCCCATGCTCGGCGTTGATCGCCGCGGCGGCGGCCTTGGCCCCGTCGTGATTGATGTCGGCCAGGGTCACCTTGGCGCCTTCCCGGGCCAGGGCGTTGGCGGCGGCCTGGCCCAGCCCCTGGGCGGCGCCTGTGATGAAGGCCTTCTTTCCTGCAACCCGTCCGGTCATGTCTCGTCCCTCCCTTGGGATCTATCTCTGGTGTCTAAGGGGCTCAGGCCTGCGGGCCGGCGATCTCGTCCATGAAGCGCGCCAGCTTGAGGTCGAGCGCGGTGACTCCATGGGCGTCGTGGGTGGTCAGGGTCACGTCCACGCGGTTGTAGACATTGAACCATTCGGGGTGGTGGTCGAGGGTCTCGGCCATCAGGGCCACGCGGGCCATGAAGCCGAAGGCTGAGTTGAAGTCGGCGAAGCGATAGGTCCGCACCAGGGTCTCGCGCTCGCCCTGCCCTGCGCGCCAGCCGGGCAGCTCGGCCAGCGCCGCCTCCGCCCCGATGCGTTCGGGCCGGCTCATGGGGCGGGCGCCTCGACCGGGAAGGTCAGGCCCGTGGCGGCGGCCAGTTCGGCCAGGGTCTGGTCCACATCCACCACCTTGATGGCCTTCATGCCCAGCTGGGCGGCCGGTTTGCAGTTGACCCCCAGGTCATCGAGATAGACGCAAGCGCCCGGCGCCACCGACAGGGCCTCGCACATCATCTGATAGATGCGCGGATCGGGCTTGCGCACCCCGGCCTTGGAGCTTTCGATCACATGGTCGAACAGGGGCATGATCTCGCCCATCAGGCCGCGGGGCTTCTGGACGCCGTCGGGGCCGGGGCTGTGGTGGCTGACCATATTGTTGGTTATGCAGCCGACCTTGAAATGGTCCTTGCAGATCTTCAGCGCCTCGACCATCCGCGGCCGGACCACGCCGGAGATCAGCGGCAGCACGTCGGCGCCGCGGATCGGATGGCCCAGCGCCGTGGACTCCTCCAGGAACAGGGCGTCGAAACCCGCCGTATCGATCTCGTTGCGCTCGAACAGCGCCCAGGCGTTGGTGTCGGGATTGGTCGCATTGACGCGGCGGATGTGATCCTTCGGCGCGCCGATCTTGGCCTCGTGCCGGGCGAAGGCCTCGAAGGGCGAAGAGGTGAACACCCCGCCGAAATCCCAGATCACCGCCTCGACCGCCATCATCGCCATCCTTCAAACGCCTGTTTACGGCGCAGACGCTAGACGCTTCCTGCGCCGGATGGAATCGCCGAGCGGTCGATTGGGCGCTGAACGACTGGAGACGGAGCCTGCGACGTGCCAGCTAGGGGCATGCTGTTCCGCGCCGCCCTCTCGCCGCTCGCCCGCCGCTATGCCGGTGCGGCCGTCCTCCTGTGCCTGGCGGCCATCCTCTATCCCTCCCTGGCGCCGTCCGAGGCGACGCCGGCGGCGAACCTGGGCTGGGACAAGGCCCGGCACGCCCTGGCCTATTTCGTCCTCACCGGCCTTGGGCTGTTCGCCTTCGGATCCCGCCCGGTCCTGCTCGGGGGCGTCTTGCTGCTGGGGGCCGGCGTGGAGGCAGCCCAGGCGGCCATGGACCTGGGGCGGCAGGGCGATCTGGCCGACCTGGCCGCCAATCTGACCGGCGAGGGCCTGGCCCTGGGGATCTGGGTGGCCGTCAGCCAACTGCGCCTACGGCGGCCGCGCCCACAGCCTGAGCGCTGAAAAGGCTTAATATTCCCGTGACGCCACACGTCAGCGTGGGATTTCCCTCGCCCCAGGGGAGAATCCTACAGCGTTAACGAGGTATGAACGCGCAGCGTGCGGCCAAGGAGTTTTCCGCCATGCGTAAGCGTACCATTCTGCCGGTCTTCGCCGCCCTGGGCCTGACGCTGGGTCTCGCCGCCTGCGACGAGCGTCCGCCCAAGCCCGCCTTCACCGAGAAGTCGGCCTCGAAGGCTGGCGCTGAGGAGCCGGCGACCACGACCGCCGAGGCGCCCACCCTGCCGCCGCCGGGGCAGCCGGCCGCCAATCTCCGCTCCTGCCCTCCGGCCCCCACCCCCGTCTTCCCCCACGCCAAGCCCTTTCCCACCGCCACCGCCCCCCCCCAGCCGCCGGCCCGCCCGTCCCCGGCCCCTGCCCCGCCCCCACCCCCCACCCCGGCCTCACTCCCGCCCCCCGCCCCCCCTCCGTGCCCTCCCCCCCCCCCCCCCC
>CALEOQ010000515.1 GCA_937910255.1 uncultured Caulobacteraceae bacterium
AGGTGGCGTGCGCGTTGAGAGTGTGTGGGCGTGGGGGGGAGGACGGTGGTAGGATGAGTGACAGGTAGGATGGTCTTTTGCTGTGATTTGGTCTTTAGTTTGTTTTTTTTTTTTAATGATACGGCGACCACCGAGATCTACACTCTTTCCCTACACGACGCTCTTCCGATCTAGGCGCTCGCGCATCTGAAGTGCGTTGTTGAGCGGGGCTGTTATGGTCATCGGCGCGTCACGGGGCGTCTTTAGCGGATTGGCCATGACAGATTACGCCTCCCATATGATCTGCACCGCCCCGCGCAGTGGGAGCACGCTGTTGTGCCGGTTGCTGGCGGAGACGGGGGTGGCGGGGAAGCCGGCGTCTCATTTTCATGAGCCTACCCTGGCCGACTGGACGCGGCGGCTGGGCGTCGAGGCGGCGGTGGGCGCCTCGGAGCGGGAGATCGTCGAGGCCTGTATCCAGGCGGCGCTGTCGCAGGGGCGCAGCGACAATGGGGTGTTCGGCCTGCGCCTGCAGCGGCCCAGCTTCGCGTTCTTCTTTTCCAAATTGGCCCTGGTCCATGCCGAGGGAGGCTCGGAGCGCAAGCGGTTCGAGGGCGTCTTTGGGCGCACCCTGTTCATCCACCTTTCCCGGGCCGACAAGGTCGAGCAGGCGGTGTCCTGCCTTAAGGCCGAGCAGACCGGGCTTTGGCACGTGGCGGCCGACGGCTCGGATCTGGAGCGGGTCGGGCCGCCCCGCGCGCCGGAATATGACGGCGAGAAGCTGCAATCCTGGGTGGAGGCCATGACCGGCTATGACCGGGACTGGAATGCGTGGTTCGACGCTGAGGCGATCACGCCGGTCCGCATCGCCTATGACGACCTGTCGGCCGATCCGAAGGGAACCGTGCGGCGGGTCCTGGCCGCGCTGGGACTCGACCCCGCGGCGGCCGACCGAGTTTCGCCCAGCATTCGGAAGATGGCCGACGACACCAACCGCGACTGGGCGGCGCGGTTTCGGGCGGAGGCGGGTCTGGCGTGATGTGTCGCCTTGGCGGGGCTTGGCGCAGACCTGTCATGGGCGCAGGATAGGCTTGAGCCAAAGGCCTCCGGGGAGTGCGTCATGGTCGGGATTTTGGAAGACAGGGACCGTATCTTCACCAACCTCTATGGCCTGCACGACTTTGGCCTCGAGGGCGCAAAGCGGCGCGGCGCCTGGAACGGCACGGCCGATATCCTGGCCCAGACCCCGGAATGGATCTGCGACCAGATCAAGGCTTCGGGCCTGCGGGGGCGGGGCGGCGGCGGCTTTTCGACTGGACTGAAGTGGACCCTGATGCCGCCGCCCAGCGAGCGGCCGCACTATCTGGTGGTCAATGCCGATGAGTCCGAGCCTGGGGCGTGCAAGGATCGCGAGATCCTGCGCAACGATCCGCACCTGCTGATCGAGAGCTGTCTGATCGCCAGCTACGCGATCCACGCCCACGCCTGTTACATCTATATCCGTGGGGAGTACGTCTCCGAGCGCGAGCGCCTGGAGGCCGCCATCCGCCAAGCCTATGAGGCTAAGCTGATCGGCAAGGACAACATCCACGGCTGGGACTTCGACCTGCACGTCACTCACGGGGGCGGGGCCTATATCTGCGGCGACGAGACCGCCCTGATGGAGAGCTTGGAAGGCAAGAAGGGCCAGCCTCGGCTCAAACCTCCGTTCCCGGCCGGCGCCGGCATCTGGGGCGCTCCCACCACCATCAATAATGTCGAGACCATCGCCGTGGTCGGGACGATCCTGCGCCGCGGGGCGCAGTGGTTCGCCGGCTTTGGGCGACCGAACAATGTCGGCGTCAAGCTGATGGCGGGCTCGGGTCATGTGAACCAGCCGGGCGTGGTCGAAGAGACCATGGGCGTGCCGATGCGCACCTTGATCGACGCGCACTTTGGCGGGGTGCGGGGCGGCTGGGGCAACCTCAAGGCGGTCATGCCGGGGGGCGTGTCCATGGCAATGATCCCGGCCGACATGGCCGAAGAGGCTGTCATGGACTACGACGCCCTTCGGGCCATGCGTTCAGGCCTGGGCACGGCGACCATGATCGTGTTCGACAAGGAGGCTGACCTCATCGCCGCCGTGGCGCGCATCGCCCGCTTCTTCAAGCATGAGAGTTGTGGCCAGTGCACGCCGTGCCGCGAAGGCACGGGGTGGATGTGGCGGGTTATGGAGCGGATGGCGACCGGCGAGGCCGAGATGGCCGAGATCGACCTGCTGCTCGACGTCGCCGGCCAGGTGGAAGGCCACACCATCTGCGGCCTGGGGGACGCGGCCGCCTGGCCGATCCAGGGTCTCTTCCGCCATTTCCGTCCGGAGGTCGAGGCGCGGATCAGGCAGTATCGGGCCCGGCATGTGCAGGTGCAGGGCGCCGCGCTGATTGCAGCGGAGTAGACGCAGATGTCAGGCGAACGTGACGGCGGGTGCCGGTGTGGGCAGGTGCGGTTTCGGGTGAGCGAGGGGCCGAAGGTGACCATGGCCTGTCACTGCCGGGGCTGCCAGCAGATGACGGCGAGCGCGTTTTCGCTGAGCGCGCTGTTTGCCGCCGAGGCCTTCGAGGTGACGGCGGGCGAGCCGGTGATCGGCGGCCTGCATGGGGCGACGCGGCACTTCTTCTGTCCCCACTGCAAGAGCTGGATGTTCACCCGGCCGGAGGGGGCCGACGGGTTCGTCAATGTGCGCTCGACCCTGTTCGATGATCCGTCGGGCCTGGAGCCGTTCATGGAGACCATGACGGCCGAGAAGCTGCCCTGGGCGAGCACGCCGGCGGTGGAGGGGTTCGAGGGGTTTCCGCAGCCTGCCGATTTTGGCCGGCTGATGGGCGCCTATGCGGCGCGGGCGCCCGGGTGAGGGCGAGCGGCGGAGCGAAGGATCGCTCCGCCTTGCGTCGTCAGCCTCAGGCGTTCTGGATCGCCGTGGCGATCTGATCGGTGGTGTGGCCGGTGAGGTCCTTGGCGATCTCGCCCACCAGGCGGGCCTCGGTCTCCTTGTGCCAGCCCTTGCGCAGCTGACCCAGGGTTTTGGGCGCGGCGATGACCAGCAGCTTCTCGGTGCGGTGGGTGAGGACCATGTGGTTCAGGACGTCGGCGACGCCCATGGCGAAGCCGTCCTCGGCCTGGGTGTCGTTGTCGGGATTGGCGTCGCTGGAGATGCGGCCGGGCGCGCCGGACACGCGGTCCTCGATCTCGGGCGTCGGCTGGGCCTTCAGGTCGATGTCGGCGTGACCGACGTTCTGGAACAGCGCCAGCTTCTCGCCATCGACGACGGCCACGTGGGCGCCATTGGGAAGTATCATCTGGGAGCTCCGGTTGTTGCGGGATGCTTGAACGTGCCGCGGGGCGGGGCGGTTGCGGCCGACGGATTTATTGCGGCCGCCGCGCACCGCTTCGGGGCGATTGACAGATGGCGTCTTGCGTCACCACATGGGTAGAGAAGGCGAGCCGAAACCATGACCGCACCCTATTTCGTCAAGGCCCACTGGGACGCCGAAGCCTCGGTCTGGGTTTCGGAAAGCGACATTCCAGGCCTGGTCATCGAGACGGAGACGCTGGCGGAATTCGAGCACCTGATGATGCGCCTGGCGCCGGAGATGCTGGCGGCCAACACCCAGCTCCACAACACCTCGGTGGACATCCAGTTTGAGGTCTCGGCCAGGCGAGAACTGGCCGTCGCCGGAGCATGAGCGCGGGTCCTCCGTGGACCGACTTCAATCCATTCGCGGAACGCTCTCGCTAGAACTGCTTGCCGATCCCGAGCTGTTTCAGCACCGCGTTCGCCGTGTGACGGCTCTTCGAGCGGGGCACGATCACCGTGCGGCCATTGATCGGGCTTTTCCATTTCTCATGGCTGCCCTTGCCGCCCGGAAGCTGTTCGCAGCCATGGGCCAGCATGATCTTGACCAACTCGGCATAATAGGTCGGCACACGAGGCTCCGAGGCTTGGGTCGCCCCCAGGATAGGATAGCGGGAGGCTGACGCCAGGGCCATAATGTTCCTATTTTGTTCTTGTGTTCCCGCGGGAATTTGGTAGGGTCTGTGTATGGGTCGTTCTTGCGTCTGAGGCGCTGAGGACGCCGCGGCGGGCGAGGCCCCGCACTGGCATGACATCCCTCCTGGTGAAGCGTTGAGCGGCCGGTCTTCGGATGGGCGGCTGGGCGCGTGGCTGGACGGTGGCCGCCCCCTGTCCCTCCCCCGGGGCGGCGGCGCGCCTCGAGGTGGGCGTTTGCGAGGCGGCGTTGTCAGGCGCAGCAGGAGCCCCGCGCCCGGCTCCAGTAGCCAAGCGCGCGCCTCTCGTGGGGCGCGGAGCGGGCGCGGGGCGGACGGCCCGATGAGTTTTTCTGAGTTGAGGTGGCGTGATGGCGCGGGCGGTGCGGCGGCGGAAGGATCCGCGCGAGGCGGTGCTGGCCCTGGCGCCGCTGGCGGTGGAGACCCTGGCGGAGATCATGCGCGGGGCCGGCAGCGATACCGCCCGCATCGCCGCGGCCCGCGAGGTGCTGGACCGCGCCCACGCCAAGGGCAAGGCCGCAGAAGCCGAGGGCGGACTGACCATCGTGGTGCGGCGGTTTTCCGATCCCGAGGACGCCGAGTCCGGCCGGGCCGAATGAAGGGGCCGGAGATCGAGCTGCCCCATGGCTGGAGCCCGCGGGACTATCAGGCGGGGCTCTGGCGCTATCTGGAGAGCGGGGGCCTGAGGGCCGACGTGGCCGCCCACCGGCGCTGGGGCAAGGATGATGTGGCGCTGAACTGGACCGCGGTGAGCGCGGTGCAGAAGCCCGGCGTCTATTGGCACCTGCTGCCGGAGAGCGCCCAGGGGCGCAAGGCGATCTGGGAGGCGGTGAACCCGCATACGGGCAAGCGGCGGATCGACGAAGCGTTCCCGCCGCAGATCCGCAGCGCCACGCGGGACGGGGATATGAGCCTGCGCCTGGCCAATGGGTCGGTCTGGCAGGTGCTGGGCTCGGACAATTATGACAGCCTGGTGGGGGCGCCGCCGGTCGGCGTGGTGTTCTCCGAGTGGGCGCTCGCCAAGCCGGACGCCTGGACCTACATCCGGCCGATCCTGGCGGAGAATGGCGGCTGGGCGCTGTTTCTGTGGACGCCCCGGGGGCGCAACCATGCGGTGCGCGCCTTCGAGGCCCGCGCCCGGGACGCCGCCTGGTTCACCCTGCGTTCGCCAGCCACGGAGACGGGGGTTTTCACCCCGGCCCAGCTGGCCCGGGAGCGGGCCGAACTGGTGGCCGAGACCGGGTCGAAGGAGGAGGGCGAGGCCCGGTTTGCTTCCGAATATCTGGTGGACTTCGATGCCGCTGCGCCGGGCGCCTACTATGCCGGACTGCTGGGGGAGGCGCAGAGCGCCGGGCGGATCGGACGGGTTCCGCATGATCCGGCGCTGGCGGTGCATACAGCCTGGGACCTGGGCATCGACGACTATACGGCCATCTGGTTCTTCCAGCAGGTTGGGCCCGAAGTGCGGGCCATCGACTATTTCGAAACGAGCGGTGAGGGGCTGCAGGCCATCGTCCGCGAGGCGATCGCGGCCAAGCCCTACGTCTATGGGACCCACCACCTGCCGCACGATGTGATGGTGCGCGAGCTGGGGGCCGGCGGGCGTTCGCGGTTCGAGACCCTGGCGGGGCTTGGCGTCTCACCCATCGCGGTGGGCCAGGCGACCCATCCGGAGGAGCGGATCAACGCCGCGCGGCTGATGATCCCGATGACCTGGTTTGACTCAGAGGCCTGTGCGCTGGGGCTCGACCGGCTGCGGGCCTATCGCAAGCGCTGGAATGCGGCGACGCGAGCCTATGGCGGGCCGCTGCACGACGCCGCCAGCCACGGCGCCGACGCCTTTGGCGAATTCGCCCTGAACCGCCGCGGGGCGGGGGTGCGGCGGGCCGGGCGGCGGGGGGCCGGCGGGGCGAGCGGGAGCTGGATGGGGTGATTGTGGAGATGGAGAGGAAGATGGCGAAGCGTTTCGACAATCTAGGCCTGCCGGGGTGGGTCAGCGATGGGCTTCGACGCGTGCTGGGAACGGACGCGGAGGTGCAGCGGCTAAACGATTTCGGCTGGGGCGGCGTCCCGCCAGCCGCGCAACTTTGAATCGCTGTCGGGTCGCTCGCGAGAAACTACCGAGACATGTTGGAGGCGGGCTGGAAGGGCGGCGATAAGTACTTCCACTGCAAGGGCCACTGCGAAGCGGCCAAAGCCGGATCGGTCGGGGTGGCCTTTTCAAAGCGTCAAGGTGATCTTCGCGAGGAAAGAGATCAGAGGGTCAAGGGTTACCCTCCAGAGGACGCGCAAGCTGACCAAGATGCCAACGCTACTGGCCGGGCGGCCGGCATTAGGGGGCTAGATTGTCGGCAAGCCTGCGCTGTGAAGCGTCCAAATGGACTACCCGAGCGGTACTAGGTGGACACATCAATACGTTCTTGTTATGTTCCATTGGCTGGGGCAGAGTTTCACACATGAGTCGATGGGTCCTTGGGTTCCTCGCAATCAGCCTAGTCGCAACCGCACTTCTGACTGGTCCGGTTCGGCGTCTGTCATATGATGACAGATGTCTGGATATGGGCGGCGGGACCCAGGGCGCGCGCTGTTTCTTCGGCGACTTGAGGGCTTCAGCGCCCATCGGATGGCGATACCTGCACGCTCCGGATGCGCGGGTTGCGCTTGGTGTGCCAAATACGCACGACGCGGACTTTCAGCGATTATACCAAGAGGCCGATTTCAACGGTGACGGCCGCCTCGACGAGGCGGCCGTCCTCATCGATGACTCCGGAAGATCCTACCGCCTCTTTGCATTCCTTCAGGGCTCACCCCCAGAACCGCTTACGCCCCCGCTAGGCGGCGAAGGCTTTGCGGGCGTCATGCTTGGCTCAGCGTCTCATGACGCCACAGCGGATCAGCAGCTGTCAAAATTGATCCTGGCGACGAGCGCTGGCCAAGAGACATTCGTTTGGCGCCGCGGCGTCGGCGCCTGGCAGGCGCTCCCCTAAGGATCGGTGACATGGCTTGGACGTGGCGGCAGTGGCGGTGGGTGGCGGCGGGGGCGGCGATGCTGAGCGCCACGAGCTGCGGCTACGCCATGGGCGACTTCCTGATTGGTGATCGCTGCTTCGACAACATCGGCTATTGGGAGAACGGAGTCTGCTACGACAGCGTCGGCTCCCTGAAGCGCCTGCCGCGCGGCTGGCAGGCCGTGGACTCCGATGAGCTGACGGCGCTCACAGGCCGCGCGAAGGACTGGGGCTTCCTGGAGACGGGGGGCATTGATCTCGACGGCGACGGGTCAAAGGATCTGGCGCGGGTCCTGGTGAACCCGTCGATGACGCAGTTCCGTCTGTTCGTCTTCTACGGCAAGGATGACCTCGCCGGCGAGCTGGCCGTGGCGCTGACCGAACCCCAGAGAGTCGCCGATGTGGCGGGCGTTTCCGTCAGTATGGAGGGGCCGCCGCGTGAGCCCGACAGGGCGCCGCAGCTCACCTTGCGACGGACCATTGAGGGGCACCGACGGGACATGGTCTTCGCCTGGCGCGGGGATCGCCTGGCGGAGGTGGCGCCGTGATCGAGCCGCCCCCTATCCCGGTCGGACGGATTTTACGGGGCTGTCTGCTGTCGGTGGTCATGGTGCTGCTGCTGATGGGCTCCTGCACAGTCGGCTGCCTGGGCCGCGGGGCTGAGTATACGCAACGCTGCCGGGACAATGGCGGCGTGCCAGGCGCGATGGCCTGCCACATGCCGCGGCTGACCGTGGCGCCGCCGGAGGGTTGGGTGTTCCGCACGGCGGCCGAAATGCGGCCGGGTTACGATGGCGAGCAGGCGTGGCGGGAGGCGCTGGACCACTATCAGCGGCTGGCGGTGGCGGCCGACTTCGACGGCGACGGGCGGGAAGACCAGGCGGCGATCCTGCTGGACGAGACCTTTGAGACTTTCGCGGTCTTCGCCTTTCCGGCGGCCGGCGAGGCGGTGAGATTGACACCAGCCCAGCCGGTCGCCGGGTTACCGGGCCGGGCCCTGGCCGTGCGCACACCCTGGCTCGGCGGAAGCCCGTCCCTGGTGGTGAAGGCCGCGGACGGCGAGGACGAGACGTACGCCTGGGATGGCGCGGCGTTCGTGAAGACGGCCGGTTAAGGGCCCGACCGACTTAAAGAAAATCGGATTTCTCTGACACAGCGTCCCCGGCTTGGGACGCTTAGGGGCGTTTGCATGACCCATGACGACATCCTGCGCGATGCCCGCGACGCGTTCGAGCGCGCGTCGGCCCATGAGGCCGAGATCCGCGAGGAGGCGCGCGACGACCTGCGGTTTGCGCGGCTGGGTGAGCAATGGCCGGAGAAGGTGCGCCGGGACCGGGAGCTGGACGGGCGTCCCTGCCTGACCATCAACCGGCTGCCGGCCTTCATCCGCCAGGTGGTCAATGATGCGCGGCTGAACAAGCCGGCCATCGCCTGCCATCCGGTGGACGACGGCGCCGATCCGCAGACCGCCGAGATCTTCAACGGCCTGATCCGCCATATCGAGCAGTCGAGCGACGCCGAGGTCGCCTATGACACGGCGCTGGATTTCGCGGTCACCTGCGGCTTCGGCTATTTCCGGATCAACACCCGCTACGCCCGGGACGACAGCTTCGAGCAGGACATCGTCATCGAGCGGGTGGCCGATCCGTTCAGCGTCTATGGGGATCCGGACTCCACGGCCGCCGACTCCTCAGACTGGAACACCGCCTTCGTGGTCGACAGCCTGCCGCGCGCCGCCTTCCAGGCGCGGTGGAAGGGCGCAGAGGCGGCAGACTGGTCGGGGGCGGCCTATGGCGGCCTGGCCGAGGCCTGGGGCGACGGCGACCGGGTGACTGTCGCCGAGTTCTGGCGACGCGAGGCCGTGGCCCGCAAGATCGTGGCCTTGAGCGACGGCCAGGTGATCGAGCTTTCCGCCTATGAGGCGCAGAAGGGGCTGTTCGACGCCCTGGGCGTCAGCGTCGTCGGATCACCGCGGCAGGTGGCGAGCCACAGGGTAGTGCAGCATGTGGTCACCGGCGCCGAGGTGCTGGAGACCGTGGAGTGGGCCGGACGGTTCATTCCCATCGTGCCGGTCTATGGCGAGGAGCTGCGGATCGACGGCAGGCGGCGACTGCGCAGCCTGGTCCGCGACGCCAAGGACCCGCAGCGGATGTTCAACTACTGGCGGACCACGACGACCGAGCTGGTGGCCTTGGCGCCCAAGGCGCCGTTCATTGGGCGCAAGGGGGCGTTCGAGACCGATGCGGAGAAGTGGGCGAGCGCCAACGTTCAGACCCATGCCTATCTGGAATATGACGGCCCTGAGCCGCCGATGCGCCAGCCCTTCGCCGGCGTGCCGGCCGGCGCGCTGCAGGAGGCGCTGAACGCCAGCGACGATATGAAGGCGATCATGGGCCTGCATGACGCCAGCCTGGGGGCGCGGTCCAATGAGACCAGCGGCCGGGCGATCATGGCCCGCCAGCGGGAGGGGGACGTCTCCACCTTCCACTATATCGACAATCTGAGCCGGGCGATCCGGCACGCCGGCCGGATCCTGATCGACCTGATCCCCAAGGTCTATGCCGCCCCGCGGGTGGTGCGTGTGCTGGGGCCGAGCGGCGAGGCGAAGCTGGCGCATGTGAACCAGCCGGTGGCGGTGCGGGAGGCGGACGCGGCCGGCCAGGTGCGCGAGGTGCAGCGGATCTATGATCTGAGCGTCGGCAAGTACGACCTGACGGTGCGGGCCGGCCCCAGCTTCACCAGCCGCCGGGAAGAGGCGGCGACCCAGATGATCCAGCTGATCCAGGCCTATCCGGCTGCGGCGCCGGTGATCGGGGACCTGCTGGCGCGCAATCTGGACTGGCCCGGCGCCGATGAGATCGCCCAGCGCCTTTCCAGCCTGCTGCCAGCCCAGGTGCGGGGCGAGGCGCCGGAGCTGGGCGAGGCCCGGGCGGCCATCGAGAAGCTGTCGCGGGCGCTGGCGGGCGCCAACCAGAAGCTGGAGGCCATGGCGCGCGACCAGGCGCTGGAGCTGCGGAAGCTGGAGATCGCCGCCTTCGAGGCGCAGACCAACCGCCTCAAGGCGACCGGCGCCCCCTGATCCGTCTCGCGTTTTCAGAGCAAATTCAAGGACATCAAGATGATGCAAGACCCGACCTATCCAGGCGGCGCCGATCCGCGCCTGCTTGGTCCCGGTGCAGACGCCGACGCGATCGAGGAGATCGAGCATGGCGGCCAGTTCTATCGCCTGCCGCGGGCGCTGAAGGCGCAGCTGATGGCCAATATCGACCATGAGAGCGCCGCCCAGGCGGTGGCGGCCGAGCGGCGGGCCCTGGCCGAGCGGGCGAAGATGATCGAGCTGGAGGCCGAGCTGGCCGGCGCCAGCGCGCAGGACCGGGCGGTGCTGATCGCCCTGGAGCAGCAGCTGACGCAGTTCGAGGGCGTCGACTGGCAGGCGCTCGGCCAGCAGGACCCACAACTGGCCCAGGCGCTGTGGGCGCAGGCCAATGACATCGCCCAGGCCCGCGAGGCCTATGGCCAGGCCCTGGCCCAGCAGGACGAAATGGCGCGGGCTGCGGCTGGCGAACGGGCGCGGATCGAGCTGGAGGAGACCGGCCGGGTGCTGGCCGGTCAGATCGAGGGCTGGTCGCCGGAGGTGGCGGCCAAGCTGGTGGAATACGCCCAGGCCTTCGGCGTCACCCTGGAGGAACTGCGCGAGGTGGCCGATCCTCGGCTGTGGATGATCCTGCACCGGGCCCAGCAGGGGGAGGCGGCGATGCAGGCGCAGACCCAAGCGCCGCAGATGGGCGGCGCCCCGGCCCAGGCGCTGGCGCCGGCCATGCAGGTGCGCCCCGCCGTGCAGGTGGGCGGCGGCTCGGCCCCGGCCAGCGCCGTGCGAGACGACATGGGCGCGGCCGAGTGGATGCGCCGCAGGAATGCTCAGACCATGGCGGGGCGGTGATGGCGGGGCGAGAGGGCTATATCCCGTCTTCATGGGCTGAAGTGGACGACCCATGGGGCGTCTATAGGCAGCGCAAGGCGCCGCAAGATGTGAGGCCCCAAGCTCCAACAACCACGCTCGACGCTGGTCAAGGCTTGGCCGCATACGTCGCGCAAAACGGTGTCCGCAATGAACGTGTCCGCCTTGGCTATCTGGGCCAGGTGCACGCGCTGGACGGCTTCGACAATGCGGGCCGCGCAGATCTGAAGGAATCCTGGCGGCCTGTCACACCTGCGGCGCAGCGAGCGTTGATCGAGGCGTAGCGCCCAGGCACGGGCCCAAATGAGGGCAGCGCTGGGAACGCCAACAAAACAAATCCAGCTGCGACGAAGGCGGCCAAAACCTGGGGCTTGATCGGGCGAGGCAACGCTCTTTTGGCTGCTGCTCTTGGCGCTTACGAAGTCGCCCGCTCCGAAGACAAGACGCGAGCGGCTGCTGGCGTTGCGGGCTCGACGGCAGGTGGCGTAGCAGGAGGTATCGCAGGGGCCGAGGCTGGGGCGATCATTGGAGCGCCATTCTTCCCGCCCTACGGTCCCGCGGCCGGGGCCGTGATTGGCGGAGTAGCCGGAGCTGTGGGGGGCGGCATAGGAGGCGATTGGGCTGGGGAAGCGGTCTTCGACTTCATCGCCCCGCGCGTCAGTAAACCCGCTCCCGCATCCGCTGAAAAATGACCGTCCGGTTCTCTTCGAAGGCGGGGAAGATCACCACGCCCCGCCAGTCGCGGAAGTATCCCGGCAAATGTTCGGCGAATGCGGCGTCCAGCTCGATAAAGCCCTTCGCGCTCTCGCAGATGCGGATGCCTCGACCGTCCTCAAGCCAGATGTCGAAGACAACCTCATCGATTGTGATGAGGTCGAGCTTGAGGGCGATGACTCTCTCAATCGCTGGAAAGGCCGCCAAGAAGGGCGGAGGCGGCTTCTGCCAGAACCAGCCTCTCTTTGGCGCCTGGAAGACGAAGCCCTCACTTTGAATCGCAAGTTCGCCATAGTTCCTCATTTGTTCTAGTTTAGCGAGGGCTTTACCCAAGGCAAGGCTGAAGTCTCGCCCCATTGCCGTAATCGCAGGCTCTGCAGCCCCCGGAGTGACCCTCCGGGCGCACGTGCGCGCCTGATCCGTATCCAACAACCCAACCGGCGCAGATGCGCCGACCCACATTCCATCCTCAAGGAAGACGAGAGCCTATGGCCAATTCGCTGCTTTCCCCGACCGCGGTCACCCGCGAGGCCCTGCGTGTGCTGCATCAGAAGCTGAACTTCGTGGGTTCGATCACGCGGGAGTATGACGACAGCTTCGCGCGGCAGGGCGCCAAGGTAGGCGACACCCTGAAGGTGCGCCTGCCCAACCAGTATGTGGTGCGCACGGGCCCGACGCTCGACGCCCAGGACACCACCGAGACCAGCGTCGAGCTGAAGGTGCAGACCCAGAAGGGGGTGGACCTGAACTTCACCTCGGTGGACCTGACCCTGTCGCTGGACGACTTCTCCGAGCGGATCATCGAACCGGCCATGAGCGTGCTGGCGGCCAATATCGAGGCCGACGCCATGGGCATGTACAAGGATGTCCACAACCAGGTGAACAACCAAGGCGCGGCCGCCAGCTTCGCCAAGATCCTGCAGGGCCGGAAGATCCTGGTGGACAATCTGGCCCCCCTGGCCGGGCGGACCTGCAATCTGAACACCCAGGACAATGTGGACCTGGTGGATGCGCTGAAGGGCCTGTTCAACGACAAGGCCAGCATCTCCAAGCAGTACCGCGAAGGCTTCATGGGCCGCAGCGCCGGCTTCGACTTCATGGAGAACACCCTGTGGCCGTCCCACACGGTAGGGAGCAAGGCCGGCTCGCCGCTGGTGAACGGGGCGGGCCAGACCGGTGGGACGCTGGCCACCGACGGCTGGGCCAACAGCTCGCCGGTGCTGAAGGCGGGCGATGTGTTCACCATCACCGGCGTCTTCCGGGTGCATCCGGAGACCAAGCAGTCCACCGGCGTGCAGCAGCAGTTCGTGGTCAAGGCCGACGCCAGCTCCAACGGGTCGGGCGTCGCCAGCCTGCAGATCTCGCCGGCCATCGTCACCACGGGCGCGGCGCAGAACGTGTCGGGCGCGCCGGGGGACAATGCCCAGATCCAGGTGGCCGGCACGGGCGGGGCGGCCCACGGGATCTCCATGGCCTATCACAAGGGCGCCTTCGCCTTCGCCACCGCCGACATGGTCATGCCGCGGGGCGTGGACTTCGCCGCCCGGGAGGTCTTCGACGGGGTCTCCATGCGGATCGTGCGGCAGTACGACATCAACAACGACAAGTTCCCCTGCCGCCTGGACGTCCTCTATGGCTTCCAGACCCTGCGCCCGCAGCTGGCCTGCCGCCTGGCCAACAACTAGGGCCGCCCGCCGTTGACACGAACCGGGGCGGCGGGGGCCAAGCCCGCCGCCCGTCTGGCAGGGAGGAGGGCGCATGGCGCTCATGACCTATGACGACCTGAAGACCGCCGTGGCCGACTGGCTGGAGCGGAGCGATCTGGCCGGGCGGGCTTCTGACTTCATCACCCTGGCCGAGGCGCGGCTGAACCGCGAGCTGCGGCTGGCGGTGATGGAGGCCGAGGTGAGGCTGACCGCTGCGCCGGGTGCGCGGCGCCTGGAGCTGCCGGCCGACTGCCGCGAGGCCCTGGGCCTCTGGCGGGAGGACGGGGCGGTGCGCGTCGCCATGCGCTATCGCCCGGCGGGCCTGCTGCCGCGCAGCGATGTGGGCGGCCGGCCGGACTATTGGAGCCTGGAGGGGCGCGCGATCGTGCTCGACCGCCCCTGCGATCAGGAAATCGGTTTCGTGCTGCGGCGGGTGGGGCGGCTGGCGCTCAGCGCCGAGGCGCCGACCAACGCCGTCCTGGCCGAGCATCCGGACCTCTATCTGTTCGCCGCCCTGGCCGAGGCCTGCCCCTATCTGCGTGACGGGGAGATGACCGGGCATTTCAACGCGCGGTTCGAAATGGCGCTGGCCCAGGCCCGCGCCGCCGACGCCCGGCGGCACGGGATGGCGAACCTGGTCACCGACCTGCCTCGACCGGAGACCCTCCCATGCTGAACGTTGGGCCAGACGTTCCACAGGCCCTGCGCCCCTTGCTGGGCGAGCTGGTGGAGGCGGTGCGCGCCCTGCGGGAGCCCGGCGCGCCGATGCGGATCTTCGCCTGTGACGCCGCAGAGCTGCCGCCGGCCAAGGCCTGGCCGCAGACCCTGGTCCTGGTGGCCGACCTTTCGACCCTGGCGGTCTCCGACGGGAACGCCTGGGTGCGGCAAGACACGGGAGCTGTCCTCTGATGCCTTCGACCTACACCGCCTCCCTGCGCCTGGAGATGCAGGCGGCCGGGGAGAACCTCAACACCTGGGGCGCCCCCCGGCTGAACACGGTCATCGACCGGCTGGACCAGGCGATCGCCGGACGCAGCGCCATCACCTTGGCGGGCGACCATGTGCTGACCAGCGCCAATGTCGGCGACGACGAGGCCCGGCGGGCCATGCTGGACTTTTCCGGCGCCGGCCCGGCGACAGTGACCCTGCCGGCCGCCAGCAAGATCTATCTGGTGCGCAACGCCGCCAGCGGACCGGTCACCCTGACCACCGGGGCCGGGACCACGGCGGTGATCGACAGCCAGGACGTGACCCTGGCCGCCTGTGACGGGACCAACGTCTTCCCCCTGGGGGTCGGCGGCCTGAGCCTGAAGGCCTATGTGGAGGCCGTGGCCTGGAGCTACAACGCCGGCGCCCTGCCGGCCCAGGCCGGCAATGCCGGCAAGGTGGTCGCCACAGATGGCGAGGCGGCCGGCTGGCGGTTCGTCACCAGCCTCTCGGACTACACCCAAGATCAGACGCAACGGGCCAGCGCCGCCGACCGGCGGGCCGCGGCCCTGGCCTATTTCGGCTGAGGAGACCCCATGAGCGCCATAGCCACCAACCAGTTCATCGCCGTGCAGAGCCCGGTGGCCTATACGGCCGTCGCCACGGCGGCCAACACCGATTTCGATACGCCGACTCAGGTGGTCGAGCTGATCCCACCTGAGGATAACACCCAGGGTATGCGGCTGACCTGGATCTACGCCATCGCGCGGGCCGATCCGACCTCGGCGGTGAACTGCCAGCTCTACCGGACGATCGACGCGGTTCATGTGCTGATCGACAGCAGTCTGCTGCCCGACGTGGTGGCGAGCGGAACCGTGGCGAATCCCCGGGTTCTGTTCAGCCCAACTGAGGATGACCCGCTGTTCCTTCATCCCGGCGAGGGCCTGTCCTTCGCCATCGGCGCCACGGTCGCCGATGGGATCGTCTGCCGCGCCTCGGGCGGCTCCTACACACCGTTGCCCTGATGGTGGCGCACGGTGCAAGGGGCGAGCGTCCCCGGCGACGAAAGGGCCGGTCGACTATCGTGGGTGTCTATGAATTTGCCTCCGGCGCGGGTGTCATTACCGCTTCCTCAACTTGCAATGCCCTGGTTTATGCGATCGGTGGTGGTGGTTCTGGCGGTGGAGGCGGTTCTGGCGGTTACACCGCTGGCGGCGGTGGAGGCGGCGGGGCAGCGTATCGTGCTTTCCGCATGCAGCTTGGCGATCAACTCAGCTACGCCGTCGGCCCTGGCGGCTCTCCGGCCAGCGCAGACGGAAACGCAGGCGGGGCTACAACGGTAGAGTTCCGTGGCCACATCTTAGCTGCCGGTGGAGGGGCCGGGGGTGCGTTCCAAGGCCTTGGGGGGACTGGAGGCGAGGGCACCGGGGGAGAAATCAATCGGCGAGGCGGTACCGGCGGGACCAATGCTGATGGCGCTCCGGGTGAGTACGGAGGTGATGGCGGAGCTTCGCAGGCCAGCCGAGGTGGCGGAGGCGGTAGCGCCGGCTTCGAGGACCTTGGCTCGCTACTTCGTGGAGGAGCCGGCGGCACGGCGGAGATTTTTACCAACTCCCCTACCGGTCACGCGCCCGGTGGTGGCTCGGGAGGGACCGGCACCGGTAGCAGTGGGGTAGGTGGCTCAGGATATCTCTTGGTTATCATGATTTCAATTTGATCTGCCCTTTAGAATTGATGCAACCGCCTCAGGATTGTCATCTAATAGTACGTGTCCACCTTCTAATATTGATAGACGAACTAATGGGTGGTCTTTTAATCGATCTATTGCCGCAAGAGGCAAAATAGAGCGAGTAGGGCAAATGATCTCGACGCATCGATCAAGCATATCAATCAGATTCCAATGATTGTCGCGGAGAGGTCTTTTAAGCCAATCTGCAATGAACCCAAACTTTAGCTCATGTTCTACTGCCGGTGTCGGTTCTAGGGGTGGGTCAACTGCTATGATGCGTCCGTGCATCTGTAGAGCAACTAACCCGCCTAAGCTTTCACCGACGACCGTTACGGGTCGGTCTGGCCACACATGAGTTAGTGCGGCTTGGTATGCCTGAGCATAGGTGGAAAGGTCGCCTTCCATCATGGGCGCCACGTCATGCCCAGGAAGCTCCGCCAGCACGACATCATGTGCGAGCCAGGACCTCAACTGAAACGCCCTGCGGCCTGCGCCGTGGATGATCACAGTGACCTGGTCCCGCGGCTTATGCGCGAAGACTAGCGACACCTCACCGTAGGGCGTCGGCACGAAGTAGCGTTTGGCTTCCATGGCTCAAGTCTAGCCAGGGGAAAATGTGATGAGAATACCTCTCGATATTCCGCCGGGCCTGGTGGGGGACGATACGAGCTTTGCGGTCGCCGGGCGGTGGGCGGACGGGTCCAATGTGCGGTTCTGGCGCGGGCGAGCCCAGGTCGTTGGGGGTTGGGAGAGCCTGAGCAGCGAGTTGCTCGCCGGGGTCTGCCGCAAGGTCTTCGCCTGGACGGACAACGCCGCGGTGCTGAACGTCGCCTTCGGCGCGCACAACGCCCTGCAGGTGTGGATCGGCGGCGGCCTGTACGACATCACCCCAGCCTTGGCGCGGCCCGCGCGGACCCTGGGCGCTGACCCCCTGTCGGTCAGCGAGGGCGCGGCCACGGTGAGCGTGACCATGGCAGGACATGGTCTGGCCGACGGCGACCTGATCGTTGTGGCCGGCGCATCGGAGCTGAGTGGGACGACGCCAAACGTCGAAGGCGCGTCAGTCACGGTGATCGACGCCGATCACTTCACCTATGACGCCCCGTCGCCGGCTGCATCGAGCGCGACCGGCGGCGGCCCAGCGGTGGTGGTCGCGCCTCAGACGGCCTTCGCCGCCGGGGCGATCGACGGCACGGGAGGCCAGGGCTATGGCACGGGGACCTATTCGACCGGCCTCTATTCCTCGCCCTCGACGGCGGACTATTTCCCGCGCACCTGGAGCCTTTCGGCGTTCGGCGAGCGGTTGATCGCCAGCCCTCGCGGGGGGACCCTTTATGCCTGGGCCAACGACACGGAGGCGGCGGCCACGCCGCTGACCAATGCGCCGGCCCAGATCACGGAGTCGCTGGTGTCGCACACCGACCAGATCTTTGCCCTGGGCTGCGACGAGGAGGTGTCGGGAAGCTTCAACCCGCTGTGCATTCGCCATAGCGGGGTGCGGCGGCCCGATGAGTGGGTCACCGCGGGCGACACCACGGCGCGGGAATATGTGCTGGCGGGCGGCGGGCGCATCGTTGGCGGCGGCGTGGCGGGACAGTTCATCCTGGTCTGGACCTTGGACCGGCTGTTCGTCGGGACCTTTGTCGGGGCGCTGAACCAGCCCTGGCGCTTCGATCCCGTGGGTGAACATTGCGGCCTGATCGGCCCCAACGCCTTCGCCATCGCCGGCTCGCGGGCGATCTGGCTGGCGCCGGACCTGCAGTTTCGCAGCTACAGCCTGGGGGGCGCGGTGCAGATCGTGCCGTGCCCGATCCGTGACGAGATGGCCCAGAACCTGGCCAGCGCCCAGGGCGACAAGATCACGGCGGCCTCCATCAGCATCTATGACGAGGTCCGTTTCGACTATCCCGACGCCCGCGACGGCAATGAGAACAGTCGGTACCTGGCGGTCGGCCTTGGCGACGGCTCCTGGTCCAAGGGGGTCATGGCGCGTTCGGCCTTCGTCGACGCCGGCCCGCAGCCGGATCCCATCGGCGTGACGCCAGGGGGCCAGGTCTTCTGGCACGAACGGGGGCGCTCGGCCGATGGCGGGGCCTTCGCCTGGTTCATCGAGAGCGCCGACCAGTTTCTGAGCGAGGACCAGACCCTGATGGTGCGCGGGCTTTGGCCGGACATGGCCGGGCAGGCGGGGCCGGCGGCGCTGCGCTTGAGCACCCGGCTCAAGCCTCAGGGGGAGAGCCGGACCCATGGTCCCTATCCCCTGGCTCCGGGCGTCGGACGGGTCGACGTGCGGGCGAGCGGGCGGCTGTTCCGCGTGCGGTTTAGCGGGCAGGGCTCGCCGACCGGGGGGCGGATCGGCCGGCCCGTGTTCGATGTCGCGCCGGCGGGAACCCGGTGACGCCGCAGGTCTGGACGGCCTGCCGCAGCTCGCTGCTGCCGGCCCTGCGCGCCGAGGACGGGGATGAAGCCGCCCTGAGGGCCGAGATCCTGTCGGGCGGGGCGCAACTCTGGGCCGGTGAAGGCGGGGCCCTGGTCACCCAATGCGTCGAGGGCCCTGAGGGCCGAAGTCTCCACGTCTGGCTGGCGGGCGGGCGACTGGCGACGATCCTGTCCCTGCGGCCGGGGGTCGAGGCCTGGGCGCGGGGACACGGCTGCAGGGCGATCACCATTGAAGGCCGCCGAGGCTGGGCGCGGGTGCTGCGGCCCGACGGCTACCGGCGGCATGGCGAGATTCTGAGAAGGAGCCTGTGATGGGCAAGCGAAAGACCAAGTCGAGTTCGAGTTCCGAGTCGACATCCAATTCCAACGTCAATGAGACCTCAAGCTCGAGCACCTTGAGCAATTCCAACACGACGGAGCGGGGGAGTGTGACCCCAACCAATCCGCTGTGGGTCACCGAGGGCGTGCAGGGCCTGGGGTCACGGCTAAGTCAGCTGGGCCAGATGGATCCCTACGGCCTCGTGGCGCCCCTGAACGGTCTTGAGCAGCAGGCGATGAGCGGGGCTGGGCGTCTGGACGGCTACGGCTTCGCCTATGACGAGGCGGCGGACTGGACACGAGGCGTGGCGGCGCAGCCGGCGCCCACGGTCCAGGCCGCCAGCCTGCTGGACGGGATCGAGGCCTATTACAATCCCTATCGGAGCCAGGTGGTTGACGCCGCAACAGCCGATTTCGACGCCGATGCCGGCCGGACCCGGGCGACCCAGGCGTTGAGCCTGGCCGGGGCGAGCGCCTTTGGCGGCTCCGGAGCCGCGCTCACCCAGGCCTTCACCGAGAGCGAGCTGGCGCGGGCGCGCAATACGCAGCTGTCGAGCCTGCTGGCCGGGATGTTCAATTCCAGCGCCGCCCTGGCCGGTCAGGACGCCGACCGGCGGCAGCAGGCCTCAAGCCAGAACGCCCAGCTCGCGGCCCAGCACGCCGCCCTGCGTCTGCAGGCGGCCAACGGCCTGGCGGGGCTTGCGGGCGCCCGGGCGACGAGCGACCGCGAGGATGTGGCGACCCAGGCGGCGCTCGGCGCCCAGGCGCGCGGCGTGGATCAGGCCTACCGCATGGCGCCCTATACCGCTCTGACTAGCCAGGCCGACATCATGGCCAAGCTGCCGCTGGAACTGTTCCGGGGATCGTCGAGCGAGGGCAGCTCGAGCTCGAACTCCAGCTCGAACACCCATGGCGCCTCCAGCTCGGTCTCGACCACGCAGTCGAACAGCCGGTCCCAGGGGACGAACACGGAGACTCCCAGCTTCCTGGATAGCCTCGCCCAGGCGGTCAACATCGCGGGCGCAGTCAAGGGGTTGGGCTACAAGTTACCGGGTGCGACGTGACCGGCGTGGTCGGCGTGGAGGACGCCCAGATCGTCGCTTTGCGGCAGATCGGGGAGAATGTCGCAGCCCAGACCGCCCGGCTGGAAGGGCTGGCGGCCAAGATGGATGATGTGCGCGAGCGCCTCGCCCGGCTGGAGGCCCTTGAGGCCGGCAAGCTGGTCGAGGGCCTGCGCGGCGAGCTGAAGGGCGCGCTTGCCCGCATCGACCAGCTGGAAAGCCAACGGGACCGGGTGGCCAGGGCCGCCGACTTCTGGACCTGGCTGGCCCGCAGCATGCCGTGGCTGGCCACTGGCCTGATCGCCTTCCTGGCGGGGCTGGGCCTGAAGCCGGCGAGCAGCCCGTGAGCGCGCCCCGGCCGCCCATCGAGGTGCGGTGGCTCTATCGCCGCATCTTCACCTACTGCGCCTGTGGGGCCAATTTCGCCGGGCTTGCGGCGATCATCCTGCGGCTGGACGATCCGGTGGCGCTGAAGTGGCTGGGCCTGGCGCTGGTGGCCGCCAACATCGTGCTGGGCACCCTCTATCTCGCCGGGGCCACGGTGACCGACTGGGCCAAGCTGGTGGCCGCCGGACGCCGCGATCGCCCCTGAACCCATTTCCATCTGTCGAAGAACTGGAGGTCGGCCATGACCACATGGCTTTCGGCGCATTTCTCCCTGGAAGAAATGACCGCCACCCAGCAACGCGGTCTGGACAACCGCCCGACCTCGGCCGTGCTCAAGCGCCTCAACGCCACGGCGAGGGTGCTTGAGGAGGTTCGAGTCCTGCTCGGGGACACCCCCATGTTGATCACCAGCGGCTATCGTTCGCCGGCGGTGAACCGGGCAGTGGGCGGCTCGGCGACCAGCGCCCATATGCGCGGCGAGGCTGCGGACTTCATCTGTCCCCGGTTCGGCTCGCCGCTGGCGGTGTGCCGCGCCATCGCCGACTCAGATCTGGCCTTCGACCAACTGATCGAAGAGGCCGGCGCCTGGGTCCATCTGGGCCTTGGAGGCCGCTGGCGCCGGGAGGTGCTGACCTGGCGGCCGGGCGGCGGCTATGGACGAGGCCTGTCGGCATGAATCTGCGCTTGATCATGATCGCGGTCGCAGCCGGCGGACTGGCCGCCTCGGCCCTGTCGCTCTATGTGGCCGGGCGCCGGGATGGGGCGGAGCTTCATCAGCACGCTGTCGAAGCGCTCACCCGACAGCGGGACGTCGCCCGGCTGGAGGCCGAAGGCGAGCGGGCGGGACAGGCGCGACTGAGCCAGGCCCTGGCCCGGCGCAGCCGCGCCGACCAGGTCGCCGCCGGCTTCATTCCCCAAGCCCTGAACACGGAGGATGGCCATGCGCCCCTTGATCCGGCTCGCGCCGATCGCCTGCACGCTGCTGATCGCCAGCTGTGCCAAGCCGCCCCCGAACTTGTCGGCTGCGCCGCAGTTGAGCCTGGCGCCTGAAGCCCTGCGCCCCTGCGCGCTGCATGTGCTGCCCGCCGCGCCGACCCTCGCGGACCTGGAGATCGGCTATGTGACGCGGGGCGCGAACCTGGTGGCTTGCGACGCCGCCCGCAGGCTCGCGGTCGAGACTCACCAGGCCCAGCAGGCGCTGGCGGCGGCAGAGCGCCGCTAAGCCTCCAGACGCGCCTGGATATAGGCGGCGACGTCAGCGGGCCAGGTCGCCAGGAGGGCGTCGAGGGCGCCGCGGTCGTCGGCGAACAGGGCGCGGGCGGCGTCTTCAAAGCCTGTGGCGTCACCGGCCAGGGCGGACATGGCGCGATAGGCGGCCTCTTTCTGGGCGCGACGGCGATCGGTGTCGGCGTGGGTTTTGCGGGCCTCCTCCACCAGGCGGCGGAGGGCGGCCGAGGCCCCGCCGGGCTGGGCGGCGAGCCAGTCCCATCGTCCGTGGCGGCGGGTGGCCCCCCGGGGTTCCCCCTCGCCGGCGGGTCTGCCCCCTATGGCGCCGTCCCCGGGTGTCCCCTCCGGCGCCGCTGCCTCACCCGGTCCTGCAGAGCCTCTTGCCTCCTCCCCCCCTCTCCCCCCGTTCGCCGTGCTCCACCTCTGTCC
>CALEOQ010000516.1 GCA_937910255.1 uncultured Caulobacteraceae bacterium
GCGGGGTCTGCGCCTCTGGCCCCACCGGCGCCTCTGCGGAGCTGCGGGGCCGGGGGGGGCGCGGGGGGCGGCGGCCTTCTGGAGGCGGCGGCTGATCGCCCCGCCGCCGGGGATGAGCCGCTCCGATGCGGCCGATCCCCTGCAAATCGAGACGGAGGAGCCTGGCCGGGGTCGGCTGGCCGGCGATCCCCGGGACATCCCGCCGCATGGCTGGAAGGACGTCGCCTGGCGCACGCTCGCCGAGATCGGTCGCGACCAGCTACCGCGGGTGGCGGCCGGCGTCACCTTCTACACTCTGCTGGCCATTGTTCCTGCGCTTGCGGTTTTTGTCTCGCTTTACGGGCTGTTTGCCGACATCGGCCAGGTCCAGAATCAGTTGGCCCAGATGTCACGGGTCATTCCCGGGGACGTGGTCGATATCATCGGCGAGCAGATGAAACGCCTGGCGGTGGAGCGTAAGGCCAATCTCAGCCTCGCCTTCGCCTTCAGCCTCCTGCTGTCGGTCTGGACCGCCAGCAACGCCGTGCGCGCCCTCGTGGAGGGGGTGAACATCGCCTATGACGAGGACGAGAAGCGCAACATCGTCCAGCTGATGGCGCTCACCTATGCGGCCACCTTTGCCGCCCTGGCCTTCCTCATCCTGGTCACCGGCCTTCTGGTGGCCGCGCCCATTGCGCTCAAGCTCCTGGGCCTGGGGAGTCTGGAAGTGTTCTGGGGGCCGCTGCGCTGGGTGATTCTACTGGCCATCGGGGCGCTGGCGTTCACGGTTCTCTACCGCTACGGCCCCTGCCGCTCGCGGGCGCGGTGGCGCTGGGTGCTGCCCGGCGGGGTTTTCGCCTCAGTGGTCTGGATGGGCGGGTCGCTGGGCTTTTCGTGGTATATCAACAACATCGCCAAGTACGACGCCACCTACGGCTCCCTGGGGGCCATTATCGGCTTCATGATGTGGATCTGGTTTTCGGTGATGGTCGTGCTGCTAGGCGCCGAGCTGAACGCCGAGATCGAGCATCAGACGGCCCTGGACTCCACCACAGGCCCCGAACTGCCGCTCGGCCAGCGGGGCGCGACCATGGCCGACACGGTGGGTCTGGCCCTGACCACGACCCTGGCCGACGCCATGGGGGCGGTGCGCAACCGTGGCGCCAGCCTGGCCGCTCGTCTGCGCCGGGCCAGGCCTGACACGCCGGAAAGCTAGATCAGCCGAACTCGTCCTCGAGCGCCGAGAGGCGAGCGGCCTGGTCCTCGGCGATCAGCGGGCCGATGACGTCATCCAGCGATTCCCCTTCGATCACCTTGGCGAGGTTGTAGAGGGTCAGGTTGATCCGATGGTCGGTCACCCGCCCCTGCGGGAAGTTGTAGGTGCGGATGCGCTCGGACCGGTCGCCGGAGCCCACCTGGCTCTTGCGGGCGTCGGCCCGGGCGGTGTCCAGGGCCTCACGCTGCTGGTCATAGAGCCTGGCCTTCAGCACCTTCAGGGCGCGGGCGCGGTTCTGGTGCTGGGATTTTTCCGATGAGGTCACCACGATGCCGGTGGGCAGGTGGGTGATGCGCACAGCCGAGTCGGTCTTGTTCACGTGCTGGCCGCCGGAGCCTGAGGCGCGATAGGTGTCGATCCGCAGGTCGGCGTCGTTGATCTCGATCTCTACGTCCTCGACCTCCGGCAGGACGGCGACCGGG
>CALEOQ010000517.1 GCA_937910255.1 uncultured Caulobacteraceae bacterium
GATCTGAAAATGCCTGGACGGGCTCCTTGCACACAAGGACGAGAGACCCAAATGTAGGCTGCTTGGGGCGCACCAGCAACAGCCAATGGTCAGTCTCACCCACCATCGAGTGGGGATAGCCAAAGTTCACCGCGGTCGCATTGCTCATGAAGCACCCTGCTGATCGGGCGCCATCCGCCGTCGGCGCAAACATAGGGGGTCGTCACAGCCCATGAAAGTCCGAACCGCCCTTGCTGGCCTTACCTTCGCCCTGTCGCTCGGGGTCGCTGCGCCCAGCCTGGCGGCTGACCCCTGCGTCGGCCGTGAAGGGCCTCACAAGGTCTTGGTGGCGGTCACCGGCGTGAGCCCCATCAAGGGGGAAGTGGCGGTCACCCTCTATCCCGACAACCCCCGCCGGTTCCTGGCGCCCAAGGGCAAGCTGCTGCGGGCCCGGGTGAAGGCGACGCCGCAGGTGACCGAAGTCTGCTTCTGGGTTCCTGAGCCCGCCTACTACGCCATCGCCATCTATCATGACGCGAACGGCGACCAGGACTTCAACCGCACGATCATCGGCATGCCGGCGGAAGGTTTCGGGTTTTCCAACAATGCGCCGACCCGTGTCGGCCTGCCGTCGTTTGAGAGTGTGCGATTCCGCGCCGGGCCGGGGACCACCCGGGTGCCTATCTCCATGCGCTATCAGCGCTAGGCGGCCAGCCGATAGCGTCCCAGCGTCTCGAACGCCCCCGTCACATCAGAAAGGCCCCTGGCCGTGATCCAGACTTGGCGGTCATCGGCCTTGGCGCCGATCTCTATCTCATGCCAACGGGCCGGCGGATGATGTCCGCCGGGTGTGGCCGAGGCCGAGGGGACGCCCAGCACTGGCACAAGGCCCGTCGAACCGGGCAAGACGCCGAGCGCCGCCTCATGGGCATGGCCATGCAGGATGAGGTCAGCGCCATGGGTGGCCAGGATCGCCCGAAATGCGTCCGCATCCTCCAGGGACTTGCGACGGGAAACCACCCCCATGACCGGCGGATGGTGCAGCACGATCAGGCGAAAGAGCCCGCGGTCGGCGAGGTCAGGCAGCAGCTTGGCCAGCTGCGCCAGCTGGGCTTCCCCCAGCCGGCCGGTGGCCAGCCACGGCGCGGTCGGGATCGCGCTGCAGAGATTGATGATCGCAACATGTCCTCGCACCCGGACATGGGGAAAGGCCTTCGCCTCGTCATCGGCCAACCAGGGGCCCCAGGGCGCAAATCGATGCGCCTCGGCCGGGCCGACCAGGGCGTCGTGGTTGCCGGGGCTGACCGTCACGTGGCCATGCGGACCCAGGCTGCTCAGCCAGGCGCGGGCCGCGGCGACCTCCGGGGAGGTGGAGAAGTTGGTCAGGTCGCCGGTGATGGCGATGTGGTCTGGCGCTCGGGCGCCTATATCGGCCACCAGGGCGTCGAGCACCGCCTTGTCGTGCTGACCGCCCTTTCGGCGCCACGCCATGGCGCTGAGCGCCCGCTTGGAGGCGAGGTCCCTCAGACCAAGCGCCCCCTTGGGCGGCGGCAGGTGCGGGTCGGAGAGATGGGCCAGTCGAAATGGCGGCACGTGGCGAAGGTTTCTGGTCAGGGTGGGGCGAAGCTCGCTATCACGTCCTTACAGGCGCAAGGCGGTTGGTGGAATTGACGAATACTGACGAACAGACCCGGCCTGCGGCGCGGGTGATCGGTGAGGGCGAGGCCCGAATCTGGGGCATGAGCGCGTCCGAGCGGCTCCACCGGACCTTTCGCCGCCTCGGCCTGGACGAAGCGGCGGCGAGCGCCGGGGGCCTGGTGGCGGCGGACGCCCGCTACGTGTTCGACGAATCGCTGATCAAGGCCCTGGCGCAGCATCCTGGCGTCGTCCTGGTCGACGAGGACGGAACGCCGACGGCGATCCATGCCCAGGGCATGGCCGCCCGGCGAATGGCGGCGGGCGAGGCGATCGCCGCGGTGGCGGCCGAGCATCGCGCGATGACCGCCCACGAGCTGGGCTCGGCCTACAACAGTGAGCTGCGCAAGCGCGAGCCGCCGATCCTGCGCCGCCTGACGGCTGGCGACGTCCGCGCCGTGGAGCGGCGGCTGTTCCAGGGCTCCTACAAGGGCGTCACCGACCTGGTGACCAAATATGTCTGGCCCGCGCCGGCCCGGGTGGTCACCCGCTGGTGCGCCCTGGCCAGGATCACCCCCAACCAGGTCACCTTCGCCAGCTTCCTCCTCGTGCTGCTGGCCTTTGGCCTGTTCTGGACGGGTCATTTCGGCTGGGGCCTGGCCGCCGCCTGGGGCATGACCTTCCTCGACACCGTGGACGGCAAGCTCGCCCGGGTGACGCTCACCTCGTCCAAATGGGGCAATGTGTTCGACCACGGCATCGACCTGGTCCATCCGCCCTTTTGGTGGTGGGCCTGGCTGGTCGGCGTGCAGGCCAGCGGCCATCCGGTCGGCGCGCCGACCCTGATCCTGACGGTGATCTTTGTCGGCTACATCGTCCAACGCATGCTGGAGGGCGCCTTCCTTGCCGCCTTCAAAGTGGAGATGCACGCCTGGCGGCCCTTCGACAGCTTCTTCCGCCTGATCACCGCGCGCCGCAATCCGAACCTGCTGCTGCTGACGCCCGCCGCCCTGCTGGGGCGACCCGACATTGGCCTGATCCTGGTGGCCATCTGGACGGCCCTGTCCCTCGGCGTCCATGTGGTCCAGATGATTCAGGGCCTGCTGGCGCCCAAGGGCCAGGTCGCTTCGTGGCTCTCCAATTGACGAAGATCGGCGTGGTCCGCAATCGGCGGAGCCATGCCAACCAAGGCCGCGCCTCGGCGCCCCCGGACGGGGTCCTCTGGAGCGAGCCGGAGACGCCATCCGACCTTGCTGAAGATCTGAGGCGGTTCGCCCAGGAGATCGGAAGAGCACACGTCTGAACTCCAGTCACGTCGTAATCTCGTCTGCCGTCTTCTGCTTGAAAATAACAATCCTCTCCCCCCCCCTCCCCTCCCCCCTTCCTCATCGTCCACCACCACCCCACCCCCACACAGTAA
>CALEOQ010000518.1 GCA_937910255.1 uncultured Caulobacteraceae bacterium
GTAGGTGTCGTGCGCTCTGAGGCGCGTGCCTGGCTTGTGTTTTTTTTTTTTCATGATACGGCGACCACCGGGATCTCCACCCCTTCCCTACACGACGCTCTTCCGATCTGACCTGGGGGCCGTCGACGCCGCGGCGCTGGGGGCTTGAGGCCAGGGCCGTGCGGCCGCCTGCCGCACGGCTTTCCACCGTTGATTCATATTCTTAGGGCAGGGTCGCAGGCCAGTTTCCACGGACCCGCGTCATGACCCCTACCGCTCCGAAGGCCCCTGTTCCCTGTGAAGGCTGCCGCGACGGCGCCGGCCTCGACTTCGATTTCTCGATGGCCTTCCAGCCGATCGTCGACATGGAGACCGGGCAGCCCTTCGCCTACGAAGCCCTGGTCCGGGGTCCGTCCGGGGAATCGGCCCTGAGCGTGCTCTCGCAGGTGACAGAGGAGAACCGCTACGCCTTCGACCAGCAGTGCCGCGTCAGGGCGATCGAGACGGCGAGCCGGGCTGGCATTCTGGATGGTCCGGCCCGACTGTCGATCAACTTCCTGCCCAATGCGGTCTATTCGCCGCTGGCCTGCATTCAGCTGACCCTGAAGACCGCGGCGGCCCATGGCTTTCCCACCGACCGGCTGATCTTCGAATTCACCGAGAACGAGCAGATGGCCGACCCGGCCCATGTGGCCAATATTGTCGCCAGCTACCAGAAGATGGGCTTTGGCACGGCGCTGGACGATTTCGGCGCCGGCCATGCGGGGCTGAACCTTCTGGCCCGCTTCCAGACCGACATCATCAAGCTCGACATGGACCTGATCCGCGGCCTGGACGAGAGCCTGCCGCGACGGATCATCGTGGCCGGCGTGGTTCGGATGTGCGCCGAGCTTGGCGTCGAGGTGATCGCCGAGGGCATCGAGACGCAGGGCGAACTGGCCGCCCTGCGGGCCATCGGGGTGCGCTATATCCAGGGCTATCTGCTGGCCCGGCCGGGCTTTGAGACCCTGCCGGCGGTTCAGCGGCCAACGCCCCAGCGGACGGCCGTGGCCGGCTGAACCCCGACAGGACCGCCGGCCGCCAAGGCCAGGGTCCCGCCAGGAGATTCCAGGCCTTAAGTCAGGACAATGATCGCCACGCGACGATTCTGCGCCCGGCCATCGGCGCTGTCGTTGGAAGCCACGGGGACCTCCTCGCCATAGGAGATGGTGGCCATGCGATTGAGCGCGATGCCGTTCATGGACAGGTACTTGCGGACCGCCTCGGCACGCGCCGCGCCCAGTTCGTCATTATAGCCAGAGGGGCCGGTGGCGTCGGTGTGGCCCTGGATCTCCAGATAGACGTTGCGGTTTTCCGAGGTCAGCCGCTGCACCAGCTCCGACAGTCGGGCTTCGGCCTCCGGCGACAGGGCGTGGCGGTCGGAGGGGAATTTCACGGAATCGTCGGAGAGCACGACCTCATAGAGGAACTTGCCCTCGGCGAGCTTGTGGGCGGCGTTGGCCCGGTCCAGGGCCTCGCCGGCGGTGCCCTGCACCTGGGTGACGCGACTGTCGACCACGGCGACCTCATCGCCGACAAAGAGATCGGAAGGGCGACGGGGCGGGGAAGAGGGTAGATCCCGGGGGTCGCCGCACCGTTAAAAAAAAAAATCACCGCGACGGCCAACTCACCGCGGCCGGCCATTACCTCAATCGCGCG
>CALEOQ010000519.1 GCA_937910255.1 uncultured Caulobacteraceae bacterium
GTAGTTTTTTTTTTTCAAGCAGAAGACGGCATACGAGATTACGACGTGACTGGAGTTCAGACGTGTGCTCTTCCGATCTACCGCATCTATTTCGGGGCCAACACTTTCGGCGTGGATGGCGCGGCGCGGACCTATTTCGGCAAGCCGGCCAGCCAGCTGACCCTGGCGGAGTCCGCCCTGCTGGCGGCCCTGCCCAAGGCGCCGTCGCGCCTGGCCCTGACCAATGACATGCAAGCGGCCCTGCAACGGTCCCGCTGGGTGCTGCAACGCATGCACGACACCGGCTGGATCAGCCGCGCAGAGATGGAGAACGCCCAGGCGCAGACGCCGCAACTGGCCACCACGGCCACCTCCAACGAGGGCTCCTACGGCTATCTGCTGGACCACGCCACCAATGAGGTGCTGAGCCAGATCAGCCCCAACTCCCCCGACCTGCTGGTGCGTCTGTCCATCGATCCGGCGCTTCAGGCCCAGGCCGCCACGATCCTGAACCAGGTCATGGCCACCGACGGCGCCCAGGCCGGCGCGGGTCAGGCGGCCCTGGTCACCCTGGGGCCCGACGGCTCGGTCAGAGCCATGATCGGCGGCGTGGACTATGGCGCCAGCGTCTTCAACCGCGCGACCCAGGCCCAGCGCCAGCCCGGCTCGACCTTCAAGCCCTTCGTCTATGCCGCGGCCCTGGAAAAAGGCGTCCTGCCGAGCGACGTCAGGGTCGACGGCCCGGTGCGGTTCGGCGACTGGCGGCCGGGAAACTACGGCGGCGGCTATCGGGGGCCGGTGACGGTGGAGACGGCGCTGGCGCGGTCCATCAACACAGTGGCGGTCAAGCTGGGCGCGGAGGCCGGCGGCCCTGCCCTGGGGGACATTTCCCGCCGCTTCGGCTTCACCACCATCCCGGCCAATCCCAGCCTTGCGGTGACCCTGGGCTCCTATGAGGTGAGCCTCATGGAGCTGACCAGCGCCTTCCAGGTCTTTCAGCAGGCCGGCGGGCGGGTGAGGCCTTCGATCATTGAGGAAATCCGCACGGTCGACGGAGACAGCATCTTCCTACGCGCGCCCTCAGGTCCGATGCCGGCCATCGATCTCACCTATGCGAGCATGATGGTGAAGATGATGAAACGCGTCATCACCAGCGGAACCGGAACCCGCGCAGCCTTCGACTGGCCCGCCGCCGGCAAGACCGGCACCAGCCAGAACTGGCGGGACGCCTGGTTTGTCGGCTTCACCGACGAATACGTCACCGGCGTCTGGGTCGGGAACGACGACGACAGCCCCATGAACCGGGTCACCGGCGGCGATATCCCCTCGCAGATCTGGCGCCGGGTGATGATCGAGGCGCATGCCGGGATGGAGATCCGCGACTTCGACTGGCTGGTGGACGATCCCGAGCCGATGTTCGAGGACGACTATCGCAATGCGCATTATCAGGGGCTGGCCAGCGAGTTCGCCCGCGCCGCCGCCGAGGCCGAGCCGCCGCCCCTGCCGCCGCCGCCCAGATCGGAAGAGCACACGTCTGAACTCCAGTCACGTCGTAATCTCGTATGCCGTCTTCTGCTTGAAAAACAAAACCACCTACCACGCAGCTTCGTCTCGTGCTCATATCACTTCTA